>NZ_JAAHFV010000198.1:0-11908 GCF_010672755.1 Moorena sp. SIO1F2 | reverse complement strand
GAGATTCACCCTTCCCAACAGCCTTATCCCTAGTGACTGCACTTGTGATCTGTTTGCAGTCTACCACTGAGATACTGTGGTTTGGGTTGTTGTGTGACTTTCGCTGGTGCAGAAACTAGAATCGAGTACTAAATGCGATCGCGTAGCGTAGCCCAAAGACTATAGTCACCCACTTCGATAACTGAGTCGAACGTACCTAAGCCAATTCATGGATGTTCATTTATTTTATCAGAGTTAATCTGGATTACAAATAATTTTTCTGTATTTGTTCCTTGTATTCCTAGTTAATTTCGCCTATTTTTCACTCAGTAATATATGGAATCTATGTCTGCTTTAGCTATTGTCACCCTTGCTTTTATCGGTACGAAAGCTGCGGAAACTACAGTAGAAAAGTTCACTGAGGCAGCCCTAGAAAAAGTGAATCTACTGCGCCAGAAGATTATTGATAAGTTAAGTTGTAATCCCAAGGCAGAAAAAGCTTTACGCTCTGCTGAATACGGTTCAGATACTGATGTAGAAGTTGTATCTAAATATTTAGAAGAGGCGATGGAAGCAGATTCTCAATTTGCCCAGGAGATTAAAGCATTAGCCAGAGAAATTAAGAATTTGAACCACCTGGAAGGGGAAAACTGGCAAGTATCTGGTGGTGAGGTGAATTACAACAAGGTATCTGGTGGTGAAGTCAATAACAACAAGGATAATAAATCTCCTGTGATTCAAGGTGGTAGTGGTCATACAGTAACCATTAACTACAATAATCCTCCGGAACATTAGCCGAAGTCGCCTGGGGAGCAGGTTAAACAAATCCAAATTATCAATTACTTTTACCACAAGGAAAGCAGCACTACTTCCAAAGATTTAGATCAATCTACAGCTAGTGACAATCTACCATGCCCTTATCAAGGGTTGTTTCACTTCAGTCCCAAGGAAGCTGAGTATTTCTTTGGGCGTGATGTTTTTATAGAAGAACTATTTAAAGCGACTCAAACTCGTAACTTTATTCCGGTATTGGGGGCATCAGGTAGTGGGAAATCCTCCGTAGTTCTAGCGGGATTAGTGCCGAAATTAGTAAAAGCCGGACATTGGCAATTTACCCATTTTCGTCCTGGTAAAGACCCTTTTCTGGCTCTAGCTCAAGCCCTAGTTCCTCTATACAGATCTGACCTGGATTCTACTGACAAAATCATCCAAGCTCGTAAGTTGGCTATATCTTTTAGTGGTGATGAATTACCTTTATCTGATGTCTTTGCCACAATTCATCAGAATCATCCTAACCAGAGAATTTTACTAATTGCTGACCAATTTGAAGAACTCTACACCCTGTGTAGGGATGAGAAAACCCGTCGCAAATTTCTCGATACCCTCTCCAACACATTTCAATCTTGCCCTGAACAATCTTCTTCATCAACGGTGTTAGTAACCACCATGCGGGCAGATTTTTTAGGGAATGTGTTGTCCTATCCTCCCTTAGCGGATGTCTGGCGCAAGGTGAATGTTCAAATCCGTTCCATGAATCCAGAGGAACTCAGAGACGTAATTGAAAAGCCAGCCCAAAAAGTAGGGGTTAGTTTTGAAAGCGGACTGGTGGAACGCATTCTCAAAGATGTGGATAAAGAACCAGGGAATTTACCTCTGTTGGAATTTGCCCTAACTGAACTTTGGAAAAAACGCACCAGCAAACAATTAACCCACCAAGCCTATGAAGAAATCGGTGAAGTTTCTGGTGCTTTAACCAGCTATGCTGATCGGGAATTTAGTAAACTTCAGCCAGAGGAACAAGAACGGGTAAGGCGGATATTTATTCAATTAGTACGTCCCGGTGAAGGTACAGAAGATACTAGACGAGTCGCCACCAAAGTAGAATTAAAGGAGACCAACTGGAAATTAGTTAAACGATTAGCAGATGCCCGGTTAGTGGTTACCAGTCGCACCGTTGTCACCAGTGCTAAAAATGCTGAACAAGAAACCGTGGAGGTAGTTCATGAGGCTTTAATTCGTAACTGGGGGCAACTGAAAGCATGGATGGAAACAGACCGAGAATTCCGTGCTTGGCAAGAAAGAATCCGAGCTACTATGGGTCACTGGCAGGAGATGAACCGGGATAAGGGACTGTTATTGCGGGGAGCTGCTTTAGTCCAGGCACAGGAAAAACTTAAAGAACGTCGGGAGGAACTATCCGAAGCTGAACAAGAGTTTATTGGCTTGAGTCAGAAATACCAAAAACGCCAGTTTCAAAGCATTATAGGATTTGTAACAATAGTATTTGTAGCAATTTCTGGACTAGCAGTAGTTGCTGTTTGGCAAAGGGATGAGGCACTTATCGCTGAAAACAATGCAAATCTCAAAGCTGACATTGCAGGGTTAAAGTCTCGTTTAGTCTCAGGAGAGGAAACCTTAGATGTTCAGTTGGATGCAATTGAAGTAAATCAAGAATTGCAGGAAGCAAAGAAACCAACGACAGATATTTTGATAGCAGGTGCAAACTTGCTACAAGAGGCTCTCTCTCAACCAAGAGAGATTAACCGTTTGACTGGCCATCAGAGTGATGTCCGTCATGTCACCTTCAGCCCGGATGGGAAATACCTCGCTTCTGCTAGTAGTGACAGTACCGTAAAATTGTGGACAGCACAGGGGAAATTAGTGGACACCTTGAGTGGCCATCAGGGTGAGGTCAATCATGTCAGCTTCAGCCCAGATGGGAAATACCTCGCTTCTGCAAGTAGTGACGATACCGTGAAATTGTGGACAGCACAGGGCAAATTGCTCGACACCTTAACTGGCCATCAAAGTTCGGTCACTCATGTCACCTTCAGTCGAGATGGTAAATACCTCGCTTCTGCTAGTGGGGACAATACCGTGAGATTGTGGACAGCACAGGGCACATTGCTGCACACCTTAACTGGCCATCTCAGAGAGGTCTATCATGTCACCTTCAGTCCGGATGGTCAATACCTCGCTTCTGCTAGTGGGGACAAGACCGTGAAATTGTGGACAGCACAGGGCAAATTGCTCGACACCTTAACTGGCCATCAGGCTTGGGTCAAGCATGTCACCTTCAGTCCGGATGGTCAATACCTCGCTTCTGCTAGTGGGGACAAGACCGTGAAATTGTGGACAGCACAGGGCAAATTAGTGGAGACCTTGAGTGGCCATCAGGGTAATGTCAATCATGTCACCTTCAGTCCGGATGGGAAATACCTCGCTTCTTCTAGTCGTGACAATACCGTGAAATTGTGGACAGCACAGGGCAAATTGGTGGAGACCTTAACTGGCCATCAGGGTAATGTCAATCATGTCACCTTCAGCCCGGATGGGAAATACCTCGCTTCTGCTAGTGGGGACAATACCGTGAAATTGTGGACAGCACAGGGCAAATTGGTGGACACCTTAACTGGCCATCAGGCTTGGGTCAATCATGTCACCTTCAGTCCGGATGGTCAATACATCGCTTCTGCTAGTTATGACAATACCGTGAAATTGTGGACAGCAGAGGGGAAATTGGTGGACACCTTGACTGGCCATCAGGCTTGGGTCAAGCATGTCACCTTCAGTCCGGATGGTCAATACCTCGCTTCTGCTAGTGGGGACAATACCGTGAAATTGTGGACAGCACAGGGCAAATTGCTCGACACCTTGACTGGCCATCAGAATTTTGTCAATCATGTCACCTTCAGCCCGGATGGTCAATACCTCGCTTCTACAAGTGAGGACAATACCGTGAAATTGTGGACAGCACAGGGCAAATTGCTGCACACCTTCACTGGCCATCAGGGTAATGTCAATCATGTCACCTTCAGTCCGGATGGTCAATACCTCGCTTCTACAAGTGAGGACAATACCGTGAAATTGTGGACAGCACAGGGCAAATTGCTCGACACCTTGACTGGCCATCAGGATTTTGTCACTCATGTCACCTTCAGCCCGGATGGTCAATACCTCGCTTCTACAAGTTATGACAAGACCGTGAAATTGTGGACAGCACAGGGCAAATTGCTCGACACCTTGACTGGCCATCAGGATTTTGTCACTCATGTCACCTTCAGTCGAGATGGTAAATACCTCGCTTCTGCTAGTTATGACAATACCGTGAAATTGTGGACAGCACAGGGCAAATTGGTGGGCAACTTCACTAGCCATCAGGATTCGGTCACTCATGTCACCTTCAGCCCGGATGGGAAATACCTCGCTTCTGCTAGTTGGGAAAATACAGTGAAATTATGGACGCAAGAGGGCAAATTGGTGGACACCTTAACTGGCCATCAAAGTTCGGTCAATCATGTCACCTTCAGCCGAGATGGTAAATATCTCGCTTCTGCTAGTTTGGACAAGACCGTGAAATTGTGGACGCGAGAGGGGCAATTGGTTGAAACCTTGACTGGGCATCAGGGTTCGGTCAGGGCTATCACCTTCAGCCAAGATGGTAAATACCTCGCTTCTGCTAGTTTGGACAAGACCGTGAAATTGTGGAACTTTAACCGAGATGAACTCCTCAAACACGCTTGTAAAGGGGTGAATGACTACCTAAAAAATAACCCTGATGTCAGTGATAAGGAGCGCTATCTTTGTGGGGTGGAAGCTTCAGCAACAGTTTTCCTTTTACAAGGAGATAAATTAGCAGATAAGGGTAAGATTAATGAGGCGATTTCTAAGTTTGAAAAAGCCTTAGAACTTAACCCCAGTTTAGAGTTTGACCCTCAAGCTAAAGCAAGAAAAATTGCAGCACCATTTTTTGTTCGTCAAGGGATGGGATTAGTATTTGAAGGTAAAGTTGATCAGGCATTAGCAAGCTACAAAAAAGCTCAAGAGCTAGATCCTAATTTAGAAATTTCTGCCAATGATTGGAATGGACTTTGTTGGTATGGTAGCCTGTACAACCAAGCTGATAAAGTAATGTTTGCCTGTGAAAAAGCAATTGAACTGACACCAGATGATGAAGATTATATCGATAGTCGGGGTTTGGCTAGGGCGTTAACGGGTAATCGTAAGGGTGCGATTGAAGACTTTGAGCAGTTCATTAAATGGACAGATGATGAAGAAGACAAAGCACAACGGCAGGGTTGGGTTGACGCTCTCAAGAATGGTGAAAATCCTTTTACAAAAGAGGTGTTAGAAAGCTTACGGTAATAGTAAGCGGTCAGTGGTCAGCAGTCAGCGGTCAGCGGTCAGCTATCAGCCGTCAGCTTATGCGCTATGGACATGCTTAGAGTTAGGTCGTCCCAGCGTCGAAGCCTGTGCCACGAAAATATTGATAACGGGCATCTTGGTGGAATGGGCATCTTGGTGGAATGGGCATCTTGGTGGAACTGGCATCTTGGTGGAATGGGCATCTTGGTGGAACTGGCATCTTGGTGGAATGGGCATCTTGGTGGAACTGGCATCTTGCCAGTTTCATGCTTATTTTGGGGCGGGCAGGATGCCCACTCTACTGCTATTGATCCGGCGGGCAGGATGCCCACTCTACTGCTATTCATTCTTTTCCCGATTCCCTAAAATCACAAAACCCCGCAAAAATAAACCTTGCAGGGTTTTGTGATATTCTATTTGGTGGCGGGAGGCGGATTTGAACCACCGACCTTCGGGTTATGCGTACCAACTACAACTTTCGTTGCCTGGATCTTCCAGTTTGTGGTCTGGACTGTCCCTTCACCCTCGCCTTAAACGTTAGGGTGCCTGCCTAACCAGTCTCTACACCTTCTCCCTTTGGGAGCTTGGCTCGGGATTACCTCGCTACAGGCTTCCCCGAATTTGACAGGTAAACACACGGAGATTTATCTTCGTGCCGCCCATGCTCAAGCTCGCTATTAAGCGTCTAGCTAACTTGATTGTTGAGCCCGACGAGCTACCAGGCTGCTCTATCCCGCGTCGTCTTTTTAACTATAACACCTAATTTCCAAAAGTGGCAAGGGGAAATTGGAAATTTCTGAAATTAGTTCTAGCAGTGCTCTGGGAGTAGGGAGTAGGGAGTAGGGAGTAGGGAGTAGGGAGTAGGGAATCGGGAGTCGGGAGTCGGGAAAATACAAGCGGGGTGTGGGGAGTAGGGAGTAGGGAATCGGGAATCGGGAGTCGGGAGTCGGGAATCGGGAATCGGGAAAATACAAGCTCGGAGCTATTGGCCCTATTGCTAGCATGCCTATTGCCTTTTTTGCCAATTCCCATATTGACAACCGAGATACAAAAGCTATACAGCGTTTTTCATAACTATCTTCCCACTTCCGACTTCCCTCTTACCTGCTCCCTGCTCCCTGCTCCCTGCTCCCTGCTCCCTAAAACCCAAGAATTTGTACCTGACCGAATTGAAAACCGCTATAAGCTCACCTCTTAAGGCATAGATAACTCACCAACCACCTCTAAACGCTTGTATTTACTGAGATTAATAAACATCGACTCCAAGGTATCTGCCACCGAAGGAGTAATCCAAGCCATTTGCTTAAGTAGGGCAATGGCTGCAGCATACTTAGCAGATTTTGCGCCATCGAGGACTTTAATGGCTAGACCCATATTCTGCCCAACGCGACCGATACATTGAACCCCTTGTGCTCCCGATTTACTGACCAGTTCCCCTTCGGATAATCGCATCAGTTCTGTATCAAATCCCCCATCCCCGGACACCATCTGGGGATGACTGATCATGGCGCGCACAATACGCTCCATGGCCAGATTATTACCAGAAGAGAGCAGAGCGTACAATAATGCCATTTGCCGTAGCTGTAAAAAATAAGTCGGAGCGCCACAGTCGTCGTGAGCCAGAATTAACTCTTGCTCCGGCATCTGTAGCAGCTCCGCTACTTGGCTTAAGATTAACATTTGCACGGGATGATTATACTCCAAATAGCTCTTGATTAGCCACTGCCTTTGTTGACAAACAGCCAACATTCCAGCATGTTTACCAGAACAGCAATGCTGGAGTGAGCTTTCCTTACCTGGGGGAATGGGACACTGTAGTGCTGAGGGGTCAACATCACAGCGCCAAAGAATATTAAAGACCTGCCTTACCTGCTCCATCGTGCCGTGATGGGAACTACACATAATAGCCAAGTCTCGGTCGGTGAGATTGTAACGCTCAAGGGTACCTGTGGTAGTGACCGCTAAGGCTTGGAAAGGTTTGAGTGCAGAGCGAATAAATGTTGAGGTTTCTGGGTTACCCGCAACATATAACATCCGTCCCCGGTCATCACAAACAACCGCTTGAGCTGAATGAACTGATTCGATAATGCCTTCCCGTAGTAAACGGACTTCTAAGGCTCGTGTTTGAGTACGTTTTCCCCTGGTCATGGATTAGACTTAAAGCTACCCTATAGCTTAGTTGGAGCAATCGAGCTAGGTGGCTGATAACACATGCCAAATTATGTTGCCACCAATCACGACTATAATCAAAAATCCGAACGTCCAGTGTAAACGTCGCAAAATTGGTTGGAGTTCATAAGAAACAATTAAGCGATCGCGAGCCAAAATTTCTGGAGTTTTTGTCCAGGTTTGACCGTCATACCAGCCTGACTCCTCGTAGACTATGGTTTCTCTGATCAAGCGATCGCCTACATAGAACCAACCCAGGTATAACCGCAGCAAAGTTAAAATCAAGAAGATACTTGCTCCTGCTCCACCACAGAGCAGAAACTTGATTATAGCTTTTTGGGGTGGAAAACTCACGGCTGCTATCGGCCCTGAAATCAGCCAGCTCAACCCCCAAACCCACGCCAGCTTGATCACATAATTTGGTAGTTCCAGCCTTGCCCAGTTAAAAAACCAAGATTCTTTTAGTTCTTGGTATTCATTTATGGGTTGCTGCTCTTCTGGAACAGGACATACATAAACAGGAGATTTCATGATTATTCTTTTGTGAGTGCTGCAATTAGGATGCCTGAAACTCAATCTGCTCCGCGTGGCCCCAGAATGCTTCGAGATTATAGAACTTCCGTTCTTCAGGCAGCAAGATATGGACAATCACGTCACCGTAATCTTGAAGTATCCAGATTCCCTCTGCTTTTCCTGCTGTTCGCACAGGTAAACGGTTCCATGCCTCTTCTACTTGCTGTTCAATCGACTGAGAGATTGCCCTGACCTGTACCCTAGAAAACCCGGTCACAATTACAAAGTAATCTGTGATGTACGATACCTCTGACACCGACAGAATCACAATATCTGCACCCTTGCGGTCATCTGCTGCTTGAGCAACGGTTAGTGCTAACCCATAGCTAGCATCCTGGTGTTCGGTATCAGGGGTTACTAAGGTGGAGGGCTTATTATTTTGATCTCTCATTAAGCGTTTGATTCCTCGCTCTACAAAACAATCTGTTCTAATAGTAATTAAGTTTTCTTGTGGTTAATCACTTGCTGTACAATTCTTTTCATTTCTTTTCGTTGCTTCTTCATTTGATACTCACACTGCTATTGACGAAACGTTCCTGAAAGCTAGGCACATGGGACTTTAGGCATTTACACAATCTGTCTTACAGTCTCTTTTAGCTGTTGTCTTCCTGGACATCTGTTGCGCCCAGTTTCGAGTCAATATCATACGTTTGTGAATGGGACGAGGACTCTCTAGCAGGAATTTTAACGAGTAGTCACAGGCTAACCAAACAGTCTTGTATAGGTCTTGCTTAGAGAGATTTCGTAAGGTTTGTAAATCCGGTGTCTCACCACGACCTGGCTCAATCGTATCAGCAATAAACACCACACAACTGAGGGGTGTCATCCCCTCACGTCCTAAAGTATGAAGAGCGATCGCTTGCAATACTGCTTCATCTTTGACTCCAAATTGCTCTTGGGCAACAATAGCACTGACATCTGCATGCAATAAGTGAGGCGCGGCTTCACAGACTGGATCGACTTCTATGGCATTATCTCTAGCCATTTGCAACAAGCGCTCAGGCTTAAAGCATTTGGCTAGGTCGTGCAACAACCCTGCTTGAGCTGCCTGCTGAGCATTGATATGATGAAGCTCAGCGAGTTCAACGGACATTTGTTCAACTCGCAATATATGCTGTAGCCGAGAAGACGGCACATTATCTGCTAACCAGGTTAACACCTGATCACGCATCACCTTAAAAAGCTCCTAAGACATGTAATTGGTAACAGTCGCTAATTCTTTTTTTAATAAAAATTTAACAACTTTTTTTAAGCTAGCGGACACTAATCGATATTTCTATTAAAACATTTTCTCAAGACTTTAGCAAGAAAATGTTAAAGGAAAGGGAGTAGGGAGTAGGGAGTAGGGAGTAGGGAGTAGGGAGTAGGGAGTAGGGAGTAGGGAGTTGTGGAATGAGCATCTTGCCCGTTCCAATTTTCAGGCGGGCAGGATGCCCACCCCACTCATATTCATTCCGCCCCTCAGCAATGCCTGATAGCTGACGGCTGATAGCTGAATGCTTACGAAAAATTCTCACAATTGATTTAGGATTGCTATAGTAATCATTTAAGATTGCTATAGCAATAAAACCTTAGCCATCAGCTAAATCGGGAAACACTTCTCGGACTGCTGGATGAACCAACTGGTGATTCTGGACATTAACGCCCTTGGCTAGAGCGGGATTATTTTCCAGAGTGCTCAACCCCTGATTGGCCAGACTGAGTACGTAGGGGAAAGTACTATTGTTTAGAGCCACAGCTGATGTACAGGGAACAGCTCCAGGCATATTAGGCACCCCATAGTGAACGACACCCTCCTCGATATAAATGGGATTGGTATGGGATGTGGGTCGTAATGTTTCAATACAGCCTCCCTGATCCACAGCAACATCTACAATCACTGAGCCAGTAACCATTTGTTTGACCAGAGAGCGCGGGACTAAAATGGGAGCACGACGACCAGGGACTAACACTGCCCCAATCAACAGGTCAGCATCAGTAACAGCCGCTTCAATTTCTGCTGAATTGCTGTAGAGGAGTTCAATTCTTGAGCCAAAGATAGTTTCTAAATAACTCAACCGTTGAACATTAATATCAAAAATCTGTACTCTCGCTCCCATCCCCACAGCGATTTTGGCGGCTTCTGTACCGACAACTCCGCCACCAAGAATTACCACCTTACCTGGTTTAACTCCGGGAATACCGCCTAACAGCACCCCTCTTCCCCCCTGCTGACGCTCCAGAAATCTGGCTCCAAATTGTACGGAAAGACGACCAGCAATAATGCTCATCGGGGTTAGCAGCGGTAGGGTGTGGTCTGGGAGTTCTACTGTTTCATATGCGATCGCAATCACCCCCGATTGCAGCAACTGCTCGGTTAAAGGGCGGTCAGCGGCTAAGTGTAGATAAGTAAACAACAGCTGTCCTTTTTGAAGCAAGGGATACTCTGGCGCTAGGGGTTCTTTGACTTTGACTACTAGTTCCCGATTCCAAGCCTCAGCCGCGTCTAAGACAATTTTGGCTCCCTGACGCTGATAGTCTTCATCGGTAAAGCCAGCACCAGTGCCAGCATTAGTTTCAATGAAAACTGTATGACCCGCTTCTTGTAAAACCCTGACACTACTGGGGGTTAATCCCACACGAAATTCCTGATCTTTCGTTTCTTTGGGAACACCTATTTCCATGCTTTTACCTCTTTAGCGTACTGGTGCTGTATTTAAATATGATCTAAATGTTAAAATTAGTAAAGTTAACAAAACTCGCGGAATTCCCCACCCTCTTCCAGGGTGTTGAAGTTACCGTAAGGATAGGGTCGCCTTTATGGTTAGTCGGCTATGCATAAAAGAGGTGCGACCCGTGGCGAATTTAATTACGGGTCAAGCGCACCTTTGGTTAAAACTTTTTGATTAAGGCGACCCTATCTATCGGTTTCGTCTCTAGGATGGATAGCGAGACGACAACTTTTGATGACAAATCATCACGGTTCATGTTAGAATAAAGATGGTTGCTGACCCGCCTGACTGACTAAAAGGCTACCTTACAAATGGTCTAATATCCTATCAGTTTTTAGGCCATTAGGTGTACAAAGTACTAGCAGAGCTCAGGGAAGAGACTTGCCCCGGCTGGTTAGCCATAGTGCTGTAATTCCAAGGTGAGTCTGTCGAGTAAACTATACGTCTGCGGAAGGCGGATGTCTGCCTGTGGACGCTGAGTAAGACCGTATTGCAGCTTGCTGTTTGAGGCATCGGCGGATGAAACGGGAAACCCGAAAGACGAATAAGACCGTCCCTGATTGAGTTGAGAATGCGAGCAATCCCATGGCCGTAGGCCACGCTACGCGAACGCATTCTCAGCGAAGCAGGCTAGGGTACTTCACGTAACTCTACTATAGCTTGGCAACTTTTATCACTATGACGCAACCCCAACCCTCTAAAGTCCCTCAACTCCAGTCACCTAAGTTTGGGTTTAATGATTACGCAGAACGCTTGAATGGTAGAGCTGCCATGATTGGTTTTATTTTGACTCTGGCAATTGAATACTTTACTGGTCAAGACTTATTAACCTGGTTAGGCTTACAGTAGAACTAGTCCCAGAGTCGGTCAGTGGGAGAGTCGGTCAGTAGGAGAGTCGCTTAAGCTACTGGCCTACTCCTGTAAGCGCTTTCAAGAATAAACGCTGCCATAGTTCCCAGGATTGGCGAAATTGATCTTAAATTTCCCGGTTGCTCTGGGGATATCGAAGAATTATATATATCTCTCTCAATAACAGTGAAGTCCTCCAACTAAGTTAGTGCTCTAGTTGGGCACTTCTGACCAAAATAATGGGTCTCAAGCCTTGCCCTTTTAGGGCGGCTTTTCCAGAATTTATTAGAAAAAGGTGTATAATATATTAAGTGTGTAGCCTAGCACAGGTAGGATTCGTCGGTACTACCTCAATAATTAATAACGACGTAAAGCGATGCTAGTACACGAGGCGCGAAAAACCTCTAAAACGCATGGATCTTAACAGATACCGAAAACCAGTAAAGTAGCAAATTCAAAATATATAACGTACCGTGGGGCAC
>NZ_JAAHFV010000197.1:0-11944 GCF_010672755.1 Moorena sp. SIO1F2 | reverse complement strand
CCTATCTATGTGATTCTTAATGACCAGGCCGCTTTGCAGGGTGCTGCTTGGTATGCTCATAGAAGTCTATCTTCAACATAACTAATCTTTATTTATTAGTATGTAAGTATGTTATAGCAGTTCTCACTGGATTGAGAACTGCTATACCAATTACCAATTACCGACTAACCCAATTACCGACTAAATAGTTGTAGCATCCATAACGGAAAATGGTCTTAGGTGTTTTGTTCCTTAATACTTGGCTTATCAGCACCTTTGCCAGTTTTTGATAGATAAATCCCCTCCATAATCACAGCAAAACCTAGTAAGTTAAGAATACTTAAGCTTTCTGAAAATAGAATCCAGGCCAGAATAGCAGCAACTACTGGATCGAGAAGCAGGACTAAGGAAACAAAGCCTGAAGAAAAGTGCTTAAGGCTGTATACTACTAAACCATGTCCCACAGCTTCGCAGACAAGAGCTAGGGAAATCACTGCTAACCATCCTGACCAAGATATCGGAAAAATTTGATCGCTGAATATCAGAACCACTGGGATCATAAACAGTGTTCCCAAAGCACAGCGCCAAATCAGTATTCCTTCTACAGAAAACTTGGTTCGCAGTTGTTCTAATAGTAAAAAGTTTACTGCATAAAATACAGAAGATGCTAAGGCTGCAGTATCACCGATAAAATTATTGGACGATTTTAGAAAATCCTCTATTTGTAGAGTAGTTGCCCCTAACAAGGCAAGTGCCAGACCAATGAGGAATCTACGGTCAAAACGCTGCTTAAATAATAACCATCCTCCTAGAGTAGCGAAAAATGGTGTTAAAGCTCCTAGTACATTGCCATTAGCAACGCTAGTCTTAGTTAAGGACCAAGTCCATAGAAATCGACCACCCAGATGAGATATCGCTACGCCTACCAAAAGTAGGATATCGACAATTTGATAACCTGACTGTGGTTCAGAGTTCTGGTTCGATGTTTGAGTGCGTACTTGGTTTATTCCATTCCACAAACCAAAGACTATAGTAGCTATCCAAAGACGATTGAATACTGTGGCATTAGCACTTATTTCTTGAAGAGAAAACCTGATTAATATGGCTGTTATAGATAAAGCAAGTAAGGCAATTACCAATAATATTATTGGGAGTAATTCTGATGTTTGCTCTCTATTGTCTTCTGTTACTATCGCTTTCATGGTTTGGTGTTCGCTCCTGACTCAAAATACCGTAATTTTTCAGTATTTAGCTATCCTATGACAGCTAATATAAGGCAATCATTGGGTTGATCAACCTAGGATAGTATAGACGACGTGATCTATAACGTCTATACAGTTTTTTTATCGTGGTTGATTCTGATGTTACTTGGGTCTTTTTGGTCTGTTATCTTACACTCATCATGAATAGCTGATTAGCTGATAGCTTAGTCTAGTTTAGCTAAGCTATAACCTACTATTCTGCTCCAAATAAATAATAGTCTAATCATAAAGTATCCTGCTCACCAAATCAAATGGAATCAGTATCAAATTTTTATATCACGTCTGGAGGATTAGTGATGATTAACAATATCGTAATTTTTATTATGGACAATTAAACGGATTTGATCTAATATCCTGTCCGATAGTATTGGCAATGTATCCCAGGGTTTGGCTTACTATTATTGCGATATTGCGTTCGCGAAGCGTCGGGCTTTGCCCGAATCGCATTCTTATTGCTTTCCCGTAGCGCCTCCTAAGGAACATCCCTTAGGGGGGACCAGGCGAGCATCCCATTTCGCCTACTACTTGGCATACTACATTAATACAACAGAAGGAAACACCAGCCTTTTAGCCTAATCACTGAGTGCGATATTTGCTAAAATATACAGGATATGGTATAAATTTGGATTATCAGTAACTACGCACGTAATTTGGGCTCATTTCCCATTTCCTTGTCTACCATTAAAGTGGCAACTGATCCAAAAAATACCCGAATAGTCCACTGCTAATGCCACTACAGCGATGACCAATACCATCCAATGCACCTTAACTGGAAACATCGAGTCAGTAGCTCAGGTAAACTATCTCCTCAGTCAGGATGGCCTTCGATTCAAAATCAAAACCTTGCCCACTGATGATATTCCTACTGGAATCCATTCCTGGCAAGTCGCCCCCAATACTAGCTCAGATGGTGTAATAGGCTCTCTCTACCTAGAAGCCATGACTGAGACAGTCCAGGAAGAGCAATGGTTAATCGCTGGCAGAGTAGTGCAGTTAGGAAAACGAGGACAGTTTGTACAACTAAAAGTTTCCAGACCAGGACAGAAAACCCTGAAGATCAGTGTCTTGGGCTCTAGCAAGCACATGAAAATTGGGGAACTGTGGGAAGTAGTTGCTAAGCGCCAACGGGATACCCTGATTTTACATCGAGCTTTACCCCAAGGAGAGCACAATTCCAATAGCCGTCCAGCTTCGAAGAAAAACCGTAGCCACAAACCGGTCGAGTCTAGGAAGTATAAACATGAGTCAACATTTCAACAAACCCAAACAACCTTGTTACAGCAGGCTCTGACCAGGCTATCAGATGACCTAAATCCCTCCAAATCTACACTAGCTGCTCCCCCGACGGAAACCATTGATAGAGTCTTAGCCACGTTGAAACAGAAAACCGGTGTCAACGATTGGCAATTAGACTTGCCTAAACAGCGAGGTCGAACAAGATGGGAATGGGAAGCGTTCTCCCCTTCAACCCAGCAACAAGCACGAGTGAGTTTGAAGGGAAACTATATCCACGTATATTATTACCAGTTTCCGGATATCCCATCTGCAAGTGTTGATTCTCAATCCTATGATCGTTTAATTGTTACTCCTTTAGGAGCAGCTAGAAGCATTGGTGCCAGTTGTTTCCAAATTATGATTGGTCCGTATGAACTAGTTTTAGACTGTGGCACTCGACCCAAAGGCTACGACCCTTTGCCCGCCTTGGACTATCTGGATAATCCTAACCTGCTCCTGATATCCCATAGCCATCAAGACCACCTTGGTGCTGTCCCCGTCTTTCACAGCCGCTACCCTGGTGCGCGGATGATTTCCACTCATGGCACCAGGGAAATTGCCCATGTCATGCTCAGGGATGGACTGAAGATACAGCAACTGAATGAAGACTCTCCAGAGTTATTTGATGAGGCCGATTTAGAACAAACCTTGTTTCAATTGGAAACTCAACCAGTAGGCAAAGACTTTGAGGCATTACCGGGACTAATGGTAAGGTTCATCAATGCCGGGCATATCTTGGGTGCGGCTTGTATCTATCTGCGCTATAAGGATATGTCTTTACTCTACACCGGAGACTTCCACACTACCAATAGTCGCACCACTAACGGCTTGAATTTAGCTGAGCTTCCTGAAGCGGATATTTTAATTACTGAGTCTACCTATGGTTCCTCTGTCCACCCCGCTAGAAGAAATCAAGAAACTGCATTGATGGAATCCATTGCTGAAGTAGTGCAAGCTGGGGGCAATGTTTTAATTCCCTCTTTTGCTTTGGGTAGAGCTCAGGAAATCCTGTTAGCGATCCGCACCTCCAAGCTATTTAATAAATTAACAGTTCCCATCTTTGTGGATGGATTGGTCAGAGCAGTCACAGAGGTATTCCGAGAAAACCTGGACTTATTGCCTATTCCAGTTCAAAACTTAGTCAAGATTAATGGCCAGGAACCATTCTTTGATAAAACCAGTACACCCCCGATTATTTCTATCGAACACTTTCGGGAACGTCCGATTGCGATCGCAAAACCCAGTGTAATTGTGGCCAGTTCAGGTATGCTCACCGGAGGACCTTCAGTCTATTATGCCTCAGTACTGCTAGAGCGAGAGAATGCTGCCATCTTTATTTCTGGCTACACTGATGAGGAATCCCCTGGCCGACTCCTGCAAAGTATCAAAACTGGGGACACTATTGAACTAGATGGGAAACCAATTACCGTCAAAGCTCAAATCCAACGGTTTAACCTCTCTGCCCATACCGATAAAGTAGGACTCGGACAAGTAATCAACAAGGTAAAGCCCAAGCACCTAGTCTTAATTCACGGAGAATTAGAAGCCTTACACCAAGTAGCCCGGTCTGGAGACAATCAGTCCTTGTTCTATATCCATATTCCTGCTGTGGGGGATAAAATTGAATTAGGAGTAGCACCGGAACAGCTTTCCCGACAGCAGCTTGCTAAAATTCAGCAACCCCAAGAGTTTGACGTGATGGTGGAGACCTTTGGTACCGATGCTTGGTTGCGAGTTCCCGAAGAGGTGGTGGAAAAAGACCCTCGATGGCAGACCTTGAGTATCAGCGGCATTATCAAAGCGCGATGGGATGGTGTGAATCTCAAGCTTGCTCCCATGCAACCGGAAATGATACTTCAGGAAGAAGAAATTGAAGCAGGGCTTAAGAGTGGAAAGGATTGCTGTGCCGTGTGTCAGTTTTTCAGTGGTAGATTTTGTGAATCTCCTGATAGTCCTTTGTTTGAGCGGAGAGTTGATCCCTTGGCAATCTGTGATCAATTTCAATCTAAAGTCCAGGATATGTCAACTCTTGACACTGACCTTCTGTTGGCAGAGGAAGTTGATTACTAGCAAGAGCGTTCCCCTGCAGCCGGACTTTAAGATCTTCGCGATCTTCGGGATTTTCCCGGTCTTACCCATTTCAACAAGGCGGCACCCAGATTCGAACTGGGGATAAAGGCTTTGCAGGCCCCTGCCTTACCACTTGGCTATGCCGCCACGCCACTAGTTTCTTATTATATCATACTATATCACTTTTCAATTTCTTTGAATATCTCAGCAATTGCCCATATTCAAAATCTTACCGCGTCCAGTGCATCCCCTTTAGCCGGTGCTTCCATGGTGAAGGAAGACGCAAAGAACGCTAATAAGTAGTTTTTTTACTGGTTTATTGTACCGTTGGGCATAGTTGCCTGATTGAGATTAGTGTTATCGAAATTAGCACCATTAATGACAGACCCTTCTAAGTCTGCCTTGGCCAGATCGGTACCATTGAGATTGGCACCAGTCAAGTTAGATCCTGTTAAATCTGTATTACTTAAATTGGCACCAGTCAGGTTAGCACCGCTTAAATCCGCATTGGCTAAATCTGCTCCAGCCAAATCGGCACCGGTGAGATTGGCATTGCTGAAGTTAGCCTGACTTAAATCAGCACGGCTGAAATTAGCACCAGTCAGGTTAGCATTAGTGAAATCTACTCCTGACAAGTCCACATTCGTACAATCTGCCCCACTGAGGTTAGCACCCCTGAGGTCTTTCTCGATCAGGGGTGTACACTTGTTAATATGTCCTGACCCTAGATTATCCTCAAACGCTGTGGATTGGTCTTCAGGTACACTTACCTCTGTTGGCCCTGCTTCTGGGAGTGGTATAGATTCCAATAGCTCCGCTTCTGCGACTGGTCTAGGTTCTACAAAATTAGCTAACCATCCTATACCCGCAAGAGCGAGTAAGACTGTACCCATACCAATCAACATCAGACCAGATATATTACTATGATGTTTAGGGAGTAGGGATTGAGAATGCGTTCGCTTTTTAATCTCAGCAAGGGCTTTTTCCATAAATTCTGGGGGAATTTGTGGCTCTTTACCTGCTTCAATCAACTCCTTGACAGAATAGCTTTGGTTGTGCTGAGCATAGAGTTGAGCCGCTAGGGCGAATACTTGGTGGGCTTGGTCTTCAGGGATACGGTCTTTTGGGAGTTTCATAGTTATTTGGAGCGTTGGGAAGCCAGTCAGAGCGGAGATAGTATAAGTGCCAGGCTGTCAAGCCTGTCAATTTCTAATCTAGCAAGCCAGACTTTTAAGTGTTAATGGTTGGTTAATCGAGCTTGCTTACCTCTCGGCTAAACTGATCCCGAAAGTGAGGGTGATCTATCCCGCCAGTCAAGAAACTTACCTTAAAGTAACGCTGGGCCTATGGTTAATTAGCGTATGCTTTGGATTTATGCTTCTTTATCTTGCGAATACTTGGTAATATAATTGGATCTGTTCGCTCATTTCGCTCATAGTAACGTGGTCACCCTTCCTGTTCAACAAGAGCATCTGTTTAACCGCAGCCTCAACACCATCAAAGGTGTAAAACTACTGTTTGTCGAAGCAGAGCTGCTTTTCGATGTCTCTTGCCCTGATCTTGATGCCCTCAAGCAGCAACTGGAAAATCCCTTCTCGATCTTTGTCTGTGGAGAATTTAATGCCGGAAAATCCAGTGTCCTGAATCGCTTGAGTAATGACGAGCTAGCTGCTGTGGGCATACTTCCGACCACAAACTCGATTCAACCCTATTACCCAGATGGGTTTGATGGCATTGTCTTTATTGATAGCCCAGGCACAAACTCGATCATTGAACGTCACCAAGCACTGACAGAGGATTATCTACAGCATGCTGATATCATCCTGTTTGTCACTTCAGTGGAACGACCACTGACTAAATCAGAGCTAGACTTTCTCTCCTTAGTCAGTAAGATCTGGGTACGTAAAGTAATCGTTATTATTAATAAAGTGGATCTGATCACCCCACAAGAGAGTGAACAGATTATCTCACACGTTAAAGATGGACTTAGTGATGTCTTTACAGAAGTACCACCATTATTTACAGTATCAACACGCACTGGTAAAGACATCGACAGCCTACGAGATTTCTTACTAGAGTTTCTGGTAGAAGCTGAAAAAATACGGCTAAAACTTCAAGGTCCTCAGAACTCTCTGTTAGTTTACCTAGAGCAGTTAGAGAAAAAGAACTATCAGGCACGGGAGAAAGTTATTGCCGAAAAAACCATATTTGACCGATCCCTATTGCGAATCAATGAGCGCATTGAGCAATATGACCTGATTTTTGGTGTTTTTAGAGAAAAAATTCGTGACCTGTTTACCAATCTAATTCAACAATTACATAAGCTAATCCAGGATAATTTCGCCTTCATTAGCCTATTAAAAAAGCGTATTATTAGGGAAGACGATCTCCTGGAAGAAAAAGTAGCTAGGGCGATCAAGGAGGTAAAACTTGAGCAACAGATGGAGGATATTGTTAAGGAAGCAGCATCAACCCTTGTGAAATATCGAGAACAAATTATTCGCGAAGCTAGGGAAGATTTACAAGTAGCAGCAACCCTCTCAGAAGACTCATTTCAGGTTCCCGAACTTAATAGTGGTAAAATTGATACCACTGCTATCTCTGACAATCTTAAGGTAGCTTCAGAAAAGGGACTCAACAACTTTTTGACCTTGGGAACAGCTGCCGCAGCAACAGGAATTGGGGGACATGTAGTAGCCACCGCTGCACTATTTGATCTGTCAGCTTTTGTACTAGCTCTGATGTTGACCATGTTTAGCTTCAATGCAGTTCCTAAACAGCGTGATAAGGCAACCCAACAGCTTGATGAAACCTTGCGTGAGTTGCAGAATAACTATACCGATAAGCTAAAACAAGGTTTGCAGCAAGAATTGGTAAACAGCCTCAAGCAGTTCACTGATTCTCTGAAGCCGAGACTGGGGGAAATTGAGCATAAACTCGCTGCCAGTCAATCCTTGGAGGATAATTTACAAAGTCTCCGGCAGGAGATTAACGATATTCTAAAGGAGGTAGAGCAGCTATAGCTGTCACGGCTGTTTCATCGAATGATTTTTAATATTCATAGTCGCAAGCTCACGGTATACCCTGATTCGGAACGAGTGTTTGTTCATCTATTTGGTTCACAACCAACAGCATTCTGGCTAGACAGCTCTCGCATAGAACCTGGTCTATCTCGTTTTTCTTTTATGGGAGATGGTACAGGACCAAACAGCCTGCTAGTGCAATACTCGATTACTGACCAAAAACTTACCATTAACTGCTCGGGCAAAACAACACATCGTCAAGAAAGTATCTTCTCCTATCTACACAGAGAACTTGAGCGCCGATACAACTGTTTAGAAGGACTTCCCTTTGACTTTAATTGTGGTTTTGTTGGCTACTTTGGTTACGAACTAAAAGCCGAATGTGGAGGAAAGCTCGTCCATCAATCGCCATTTCCAGATGCGATGTTTCTCTTAGCAGACCGAATTATTGCTTTTGACCATCAAGAGCAAGTAACCTATCTGTTGTGTCTGACTAAAAAAGGAGAAAAGACCCACGCAAATGCCTGGTTTGAAGGTATCGAAAAACAGCTTTGTACTCTACCTCCTCTGCCTCCCATTGAGTTAGACTATACTCATCGAAAAGTTAGCTTTCGATTGAGTCGTTCCTACCAGAGATATCTGGAGGATATTCAAGAAAGTCTGGATCAGATTAAAGCTGGAGAAAGCTACGAAATTTGCTTGACTAACAAAATTTATGCCAATATCGAACTTGAACCCTTGGCATTTTATCGAAGGTTGCGCCAACTCAATCCTGCACCCTACTCTGCCTTCCTAAGATTTGGCGAGCTAGCTGTGGCTTGTTCATCCCCAGAACGATTCCTGAAAATTGACTCCTCAGGTTGGGTGGAATCTAAACCCATCAAAGGAACTGCCGCACGAGGCCAAACAGAAGAAGAAGATCAACTGCTGTGCGAGGGGTTACGCACTCAGGAAAAAAACCGTTGTGAAAACATAATGATTGTAGACTTACTTAGGAATGATTTGGGCAGGGTTTGCGAAATTGGCAGTGTCCATGTCCCTAAGTTAATGGATGTGGAAACCTATGCCACAGTTCATCAACTGGTGAGTACAATTCGGGGTCGTTTGCGTCCAGATGTAAGGGTGGGAGACTGTATCCGTGCCACATTTCCTGGAGGCTCCATGACTGGTGCTCCTAAGATCTCAACCATGGAGATTATTGATCGATTGGAACTTCAGGCCAGGGGAATCTATTCCGGAGCGATCGGGTTTCTTGCACTCAACGGTGCTGCAGACCTTAACATTGTGATCCGAACTGCTGAGATTACTCCCAATCAGGTATCGATTGGTATTGGTGGTGCTCTGATTGCCTTATCGAATCCCCAGCTGGAATTTGAAGAAACCCTACTCAAGGCTGAAGCCCTAGTACGTGCGATTGTCTACACGGTTTGTGGAGAGTTTTCCCCAGAGTTGTTTGATATTGATGGTTTACAAACCGAGATGGTGAATTGTTAATATAGTAGTTCTCAATGGGTGAAGTACCTCGTCCAGGGTTTTAGGGAGTAGGCAGTAGGGAGTCGGGGTAAGAAAATTAAATGTACCTCTCGAGCATCACTTGGGCGGTAGAGTACCGAACTTCGTTCGGTAGAGTTGTTGAATTGCCAAGGCTACCAAACCAAGGGTAGTAATACCAAAGATAAACGTGGCTAGGGTACTGACTCCCACTACCAGCGTCCGAACTGCGATCGCAATTTTGAGTGCTGTCTGAGAGTTAGACGTGAGGGGTTTATTAGCAAAGGTTGTAGCAATCGAGGCAGTTAGAAAATAAATAGCGCTTGTCAATCCTCCAGAAATCAATGCTCCGGTAAGGCAGCGCCAGGGCGAAGGTAGCGCTTGAGTACTCTTAGGGGTTTCCGTGTCTTGGTTAGATGTTGTCATTAGTCAAAGCGTGATTAGTCTTAAGCAGGGTTTAAACTATTACCCAGTAGCTTGTTATCTCTACTACGTGTTATGTCTACTAGTTGAACTTTCCGGAGGCTGACCCACAGGGGATTATAACCTGACACATCTCAACCAGTTATCGATACCAGGATCAATAACGAAGCTACCAGATATAATATTACCTTTGTGTTTAATGACTTAGTTTGGCGATGGAAAAATAACTGCTTCCAAGCTTTGTAGAGCTTCTTTGAAGTCTTTATTAACAATAGTCACATCAAATTCATCAGCAGCTTCAATTTCGGCTTTGGCAATAGAAAGGCGTTGGGCGATTACTTCTTCACTATCCTTACCCCTCAAGCGAATCCGCTGCTCTAATTCATCTAGACTGGGGGGTAGTACAAAGATACGCAGGGCAGAGGGAAAGGTTTTGTTGATTTTCCTTGCCCCAACCAATTCTATTTCTAAAATAACAGACCTACCCTTCTCAAGAAGCTGCTTGACTGGCAAACTAGGTGTACCGTAGTAATTACCAGCGTACTCAGCCCACTCTAAAAGCTCATCCCCTATGATCATTTCTTCAAACTGGTCACGAGTGACAAAGTAATAGTGTTTCCCATGCACCTCCCCAGGACGTGGTTGCCTGGTGGTTGCTGACACCGAAAGATCAAGTTCCGGGTGTCGCTTCAGGAGCTGGCGCAGCAAGGTTCCTTTACCAACACCAGAAGGACCAGTCAATACAATGAGTCTTCCTGCTTCCATGTTGAGTCTAGTTAAGTTTCAAGCTTAATGGTTACCATTGTGACTATCTTTATTGATTACGAAGCGATGGGCAACAGTTTCTGGCTGAATTGCCGAGAGGATGACATGGCTGGAATCGGTCACAATTACCGCTCTGGTGCGACGCCCGTAGGTTGCATCAATGAGATATCCACGCTCTTTTGCCTCAGTAATGATCCGCTTGATAGGAGCAGACTCTGGAGAAACAATTGCTACAACTCGGTTTGCTGAAACAATGTTACCAAAACCAATATTAATCAGCTGAATGTCCATGAGCAACTAACGGCAAAAGCCGGATGAGAAGCTAGTATAAGTATTCAAGTACAATAGTAGCGACATTAATTTAGCCTTACAAGCCTAAAATCTGGTAAAAAACCGGATTTTAGGGAGTCATCCGTCTTAACTGTTGAGTCCATAGGGTATTTTGTTGCCGGATAAGCAACCCATAGCTCAAGCTAGCGCAAGGGTACGTGGGTCAGTAATCCTGGGATGATAACTGCTGATAGGCAAGGTACACAGCCTCCAGAAACAAGTTAGCCGTGACACCTGAGGGTACCTTTTCCAAGGCAATCATGTCTTTAACCTGATCAGCCAGTTGTCCGCTTAACTTAGCTTTTGCCTGAAATGTCATTGCCTCGCGCCGCTGCAAATACTCTCGAATCATAGCAAAGTCTTCTGGCTGCAAGGGGGACAAATCTGCCTCGGTTTGGAGCTGATTGGCTAAGGCTTGAGCCTGATCGGAGATCTTGAAGCTAGCAGAAGCAATAGGCTGCTCTTCTTGGACTACCAGGGTTCCTGCTAACCAATCTCCCAACCGTTTCTCTCGCTTGCTAAAGATAATTAAAAATACTCCCAGGAACCATAAATCATCAACAGGTCTGAGCAAAGCACGTAGGGTAGCTTGCTGTAGTCTCACTGGTCTAGCATCATCACGAATAACACGAATTTTGCCATAGCGCTTACCTGGTGTTTGTCCCTGCCATAGGGTTTCAAACAAAACAAAATAACCGATGTAAATTGAAAAGGTAATAAATAGATAAATGGCTACTAGCCAAAGCCTTAACTCATTAATACCAAAAAAATAGTCTAATAGGTCCAGCAGTTGGGAAGATAAAAAGCCCCAAGCAATTAAAAATACTACTAAAATTAATCCTAAGACAATATAATCAATTAACAAGGCATAAGCTCGACTGCCAATCCCTGCTAACGTTAATTCTAATTCAACACTTTCTGGGGTTTGTATAGTGACTCGATTAAAAAAATTAGTCGGTGTTGATTTTAGCTTCCCCATAGCTGCAAATCTATGCCTTCTTTACGACTACATAGATCGTAGTATATCACTGATTTAATGGCTTGCCAGAAGGGAACTAACAACGCACCACTAGCAAAGCTCAACCCAAAAACTAGCACTAAATACAGCCAGGCAAAAATTGCTGATTCTTGAGGAAACAAAAGAGATAAAATAGTTTGTATGCTGAATGTAGCTATCTGTACAGCAATCGAAATAGGTAGTGATATTAAAAAGCCAACAACTACTATCCCTTGAATACGTAATATAAATCCCTGAGTTAATTTCCAGCTGCGACCAATTGCTGCCCTGGCACCGATAGAATTTTCTTCTATAGCAAGCGGTATTTA
>NZ_JAAHFV010000196.1:0-11946 GCF_010672755.1 Moorena sp. SIO1F2 | reverse complement strand
TCAGACAAGGTCGGGGGAAATTACTTGGTTGTCAATGTTGTTTACTGGCTGACCCAAGTGGTCAACCTCGCTGGCATCAAGGCAAATTGGTCTGTGGTCATGTGCTCAAGAAGCTCAGTGAGAAGCAAGCTCAACAGTATGAGTGTGAAATGGGCTTCCGTCTGGTCAATATGGATTGACTTTTCTAGTAAGCGATCGCGTAGCGTGACATGCAGGTCAATCCCATTTCAGGTCGCTCAGGGGTAGAGTGTTGTGCTGCGCTATGCTGAATAGTAGTTAGTTTACCCTTTATCTGAACATCTTCAAGGAGAAAGCACCATGACTTGGCGCGGGTCAACAGATGTTAAAGACCGGATTTTTGCAGCCCTTGCATATCTACTCCCTCTAATTGTAGTTTTGCCCTTTGGTCAATTTTTGCTAAGACAGTTTCCCATTCTGGGCATTATTTACCTGCCACTACAACCGTTAATTTCAATTTACTACCGTTTGCCGTTGGCGGGGTTAATTATTTTCTTTGTTTTGTTCTTAGCCGTAGTCAGAAACCCACAAATCAGCCATTTTGTTCGCTTTAACACCATGCAAGCGATTCTTTTAGACATTCTTTTAGTTTTGGGTTTTCTATTGTTGCCAATTTTAGTCCAAGCACTAGGGGTTAACTTGCTAACAGAAACCTTATATAATATAGTATTTTTAGGAATCCTTGCCGCCTGCGGCTACTCCATGATTCAATCATTGATGGGTCGTTACGCAGAAATACCAAGCCTTAGTCAAGCCGTTTACAGCCAAGTTCCCTAGTCTTGCCTAGTCTTGGCCTGTGAAGGGCGTGAGCTCACCGTATTTTCCAACTGACCAATTCCCTCAATTTCCACCCGGACGCGATCGCCAATTTCCATTGGTCCTACCCCTTTGGGTGTACCCGTAAGGATCACATCTCCTGGTACTAAGGTCATCACCTGGGAAATGTAAGATACCAAAACATCTGGCGGAAATACCATTTGACTAATTAAAGCTGATTGAACTGGCTCAGGGTTGTCATTCAGAAATGTCTGCAATTTTGCCCCAGCACTCAACTCCCGGACTATCCAGGGTCCAAGGGGACAAAAGCTATTAAATCCCTTAGCCCTGGTCCATTGGGCATCCCGCTTTTGTAAATCCCGAGCCGTTACGTCATTAGCGATCGTATAACCCCAAATTTTGGATTGAGCTTCGTCTGGTGTGCAGTCTAAGCAATAGTCACCGATTACCAGTGCTAACTCTCCCTCATAGTCTACTCGCTGAGACTGAGGCGGATACTGGATGGCTTGAGAGTCAGGAATTATAGTGGTAGGGGGTTTAAGAAACAGTAAAGGTTCCTCAGGAACTGATGTTCCCAATTCCGCTGCGTGTTCAGTATAGTTTTTCCCTACAGCCACGATTTTAGTTGGTGCACACGGAGCCAGCAATTGATAGCTTTCTGGTTCCAACTCTAAATCTATGGGTTGTCCTTGTAACCAAGGTGGTGCATCCAGCACCTGAATAGTGCGGGTCACCTGTAACAAGCCGTAGTAGGTCTGTCCTTTAGAAGATTTAACTCGGACGTAGCGCTGTGTCATAACAATAGATGTTCCTTGATAATATTACCAAAATTCTCTACTTTACCTAAATTAGTCCTGAGTTGGCAGTACGTCAGTACTGAGTACCGATAACAGATTGTCCTTAACAGTACAATAGATAACAAGCTGCATTCATACATAGCATCTTCTAGTAGTGTCTGGTGGTGTATAGTGTTATTCCCCTTTGACGAATGTACTTTCTTTGAGCACCACTTAATTGAAATTTAATTGAAATTGGTTGCACAAGGGGTTAAAATGGTGAAGGGGTAATGCTTGTCAAGTATTCATATCAAAGTATTGAGATAAAAGTATTCAGATAAGTGTAACAACCCCACACACTTACCGATCCGGTAACTGTCCGCTTGAGTAGCGGTAGATCAATTCCTTGCTTCTTTAACTATCCAGTAGCAAGCAACTCAATTACCCAACCTTTAACCATACCTTCGGTGAGGGTCAAGGAAAGCTGATTGTTAGTGCTGATTGTTAGTGCTGATTGTTAGTGCTGTCCATCGGATAAAAAGAAGCCAACTTGTCCATAAGGAGATTAATACCAGTGCAAAACACTTACGAAATGATGTATATCCTGCGTCCTGATTTGGGCGAGGAACAAGTAGATCAAGCTATCGGCAAATACCGAGACCTGTTGCAGGAACTCGGTGGAGAGCAAATCGAGATTCAGCATCGTGGCAAGCGTCGTTTAGCCTATCCCATTGATAGGTACCGGGAAGGGATTTATATCCAAATGAACTATAATGGACCAGGTACCCATGTGGCCAAGATTGAGCGAGCAATGCGTCTAAGTCAAGATGTGATTCGCTACCTGACCATTAGACTCGAATCATCTCCAGCTCCTAAACCAGAACCAGCAGAAGTTGAAGCTTGAACTCTCGGTATTCTAGGGGGTAATAGGTAATGGGTAACAGGTAATAGGTAATGGGTAGTTGACGATTACCTATTTCCTGTAGACTCTTTGCTGGCTACAAAACACTAACGATTAAAGACTAAGGACTAAGGAGTATCGATAAATTCAGTTCTTGGAAAGGTTCGGAATCTGGCTTAATCTCAATTTGATTCGGTTGAGCCGATTCACCATTAATCAGTAAATTATACTTACCCTGCTGCAACCCTTCTAAATAAAAGACCCCAGCACCGTTGGTAATCGAAAAAATCGATTTTCCTGAATCAACTGGTACTGCTTCTACCTTCGCCCCCTCCACCGCTTCTCCCGCAGCATCAGTGACTACACCTGCAAACGTGTAGGATAGTACCATTGGCACAGTAACTGGAGTATAGCTACCGGGCACCACCTCCACTGCATAAGCTGATTCCTCAGGTTTCCAGTCGATGGGATATCCGGCAGGGTCAAGGTCGAGGCGATAGGTGTCAGGGTCGAGTTTGACAAAAATCCCATTGTTGCGAATGTCTGGTCGAAAAGAGGTTATAGATTTATTATTCAGCAGTAAAAGTAAATCCGGCTCTTCGAGGTAAATCTCTTCCCCTGTATCTCGTTTACCATTGCCATTGTTGTCAAAGAAAGGCTGAATTAACAATCCCCCTCGGCTGCGTAAGCGGTCAAAGCGGGTGTCGGCAGCGCTAATCCCTGATTGGACATTGATATTGGGAGAAAGTTCAATCCTGAAGGTGCTGCCATCAGAGGTAGTAGATATTTCTTGATAACGTAACCGCAATACTAATCCGGGAATCACCGCACTGGAAGCTGAGGCAATCAATCCATTACCGCGAGAACCAAAGCCATAGGCGAAATCCAAGTCCCAGAGATATCGACCATCACTAAACTGTTGTTGAGAACGATAGCGCCAAGCTAAGCGAGCCAGGTGATCATCACGGTTATTGGAATCCCGGGTTTCGTAACCCAGTAGCAGGGAATGTCCTTTAGAGGCACTGCTATCGGACAAATAATAGATCAGTTCTGAATTGGTAGTGATTTCATTGCCTCGATGGGAGAGTATCAGACTTCCCAGGTTAGACCTCAAACTCCAGCGCAAGTTATTATTGGTGTCGATGTCAGCACTGGCAGAGAGTGAGAAATCTTGGCTAGTGTGGGAAATGCTCATACCAGCAGCTAAGGCTTCCTCCCGAGTGTTTCCACTGGCTCTCAAGGTTAAACCACGAAAGACTTGCCAGTTGACCCGAAACC
The DNA here is from genome assembly GCF_010672755.1 of Moorena sp. SIO1F2. Taxonomy (NCBI): domain Bacteria; kingdom Bacillati; phylum Cyanobacteriota; class Cyanophyceae; order Coleofasciculales; family Coleofasciculaceae; genus Moorena; species Moorena sp. SIO1F2. The sequence goes on along the minus strand of NZ_JAAHFV010000196.1, from coordinate 8,196 downwards.
GCTGGGCTAGACTATCACTGTTGAAGTTAAAGCTCAGCTTAGGAGAGGGTTGGAAGTTAATACTGGCATCATAGTCTATCTCCTCATCCTCTGTACCCAAAAGAGCCGACACTTTTACCTTTAAGGGAAAGCCAGCAGGTTGATAGAATAGTTCCCCTAACCCCAACACTGACTCGTCGTAAACCACCCCCATCCCCAAGGTCAGGTCTTCTGTGACTCCTAAGCGATAGGCAATTCCCCCCCGCACGTCTATAAACTCACCGAAGAAATTCCCATTCTGGCTCGATTCTCGACTCAAGCCAGTGGAAACAACTAAAGCAGAGGCTCCCTTGGTCAATTGACCCGGTAGAGTAGAGAATTTGGCCTCTCGAATTTCCGGTTCCGCAGTAAGCTGTCCATCTGGGTATAGAAAGACGCGATAAGTATTGCTACCGCCTCGTCCAGTTATGACATTTTCAAAGCGGTAAACCCCAGAGGAGTCCACTAGGATTTCATCCACCACTACATCATTAAAACCTTGGGTCAGCTGGACTAATGTACCCGGTTCAGCTTCCCCAGTAACCCTGCGTCTAATGTCATTGGCTTGCAACCGTTGGCTAGGATTAAATCCACCTCTTGATGAGGGTGGGGTAAATCCCCAGCGCTGGATAGTGGTCGCACCCCAATATTGACCTGTTCCTTGACTTCGCCAAAAGGTGGGCTGGGAACCTAGGACAAAATCCGCTGCATCGGTTTGGCGAAAATACTGGGCTTCCTGTAACCGAAACGTCCCGGTATCGGTTAAATCCGGTTGGCGAGTCCTCAAAAACCAGCTACCTCCTAATAAGGTGCCGACGGTGGTAAATTCTCCACTATAGTTAGTGGAATTAGACACGGAACTGCTACCACCCCCTCTGCCACTAATATTTACCCGTTGTCTGATCGCGGATATGCTAAAGGCAGGGGCATCAATCTCAGATAATCCTTCCAGTACGACTGGGATTTCTGGAGTTCGCCGACCTTTGGGCCGCATATTCAACCAGGGGGGATTAAACCTAATCGCGTATTCAATCATGTCAAACTCCGTCGGAACTCCTAGAAGAGTTTGGATGGTTTTGACGGGAATGACTAATCCTAATTCTGGGTCCGTTGGTAATTCTTCTGGATTGATGCGGGTGACTAAACCAGGCGATCGCACTTCTAATTGACCATCTTCTAAGGGTTTGACATCTAATTTCAAGCCCTTAATCACATCATCTAAGGGAATCAGCCACTTTTCAAAATTAATTGCCTGGGAACCATCTTCAAATCCCCGCACTAAGGTACTAGGAATCACATTCTGTTTTCCCAGATTTACCCCCACAGGAAGAATAATCAATTGATCACTATCGTTTCGCCTTGGGCTAGAGGTAGTGGCGGCGACTTCCGGTTTTGGTATTTCAGGTGCTAGTGTTTGGGCAACAACGGAAGTTATGGTAATCAAAGAAGACAAGAGAGTTGTTACACCTAGATAAGCTAGTGAAATAATTTTCATCCAACACCTATGAGCTGACTAAATGCTGACTAAATTTTTTAAGGGAAACTACATACAGACTTTCCAATTTGGTCAGATCTAACAGTAACTAAGGGGTTTGATACATCTGGTTTATTGCAGTAGCACTCCTATTCCATTATTACCCGTATTTTTCTCCACCTTAATTAACTTCACTGAATTTTTAAATTCGGTATCTTTACGGATGTATCCAGTTATGAAATTAGGAAACAATATAATTACAAAAAAATGACAAACAAACAGTTTATTTCCACCAGATAAAGGACATGAGAAACCAATTCGGTAAATCCTTATTTATTTCCGCCTTGACTGCTTTAGGTGTTGCTGCTGGTGCTACCAGTGCCTTTGCTCAGGTACCTCCTGGTCCTCCTGCTTCTGCTACTATAGAGCAGGAGTTTGAATTTGAGGGCACAGTAGAGGGAACCTGTTCTTTTATAGATGTTCAACCTGGTACTCTAATAAACCCTGCTCCCGAAGTATTAGCTGTTCTTAACCCAGGTGATGCTGCTACAGGTTTGATGGTTTGTAATACCCCATCAACTGTCTCTCTTGGAGACTTGATGGCGATGAATCCTCTATCTGAAGAACTTTTAGACACCGCCGAGACCTACAACTATGGAGTTTATTTTGTTGAGATTGATGGTCCAAAAACTGGCTATATCGAGCGTAATATGGGAGAACATGCAGCATAACCACTAAATTTACCTCCTAGCAAATTCGAGGTTGAAGCTGACATGTTGCTCGAGGGACTTTTACCCCTTAAAGGCGGTGATTACGCCTTTAAGTTTACGGTGACAGCTACAGCTAACTAAACTCAACTATTGGCTGGAAGCCATCCACCTATCCCCCTAGGTAATTGATGTTACTGCAATTAACCTCTATATTTTTAGTTGTCTCCGTGGGAATCGGCTTGAGCAGATTTTTACTACGGAGACTTTACCAACAAACCGTTGATTTATAATAATCTAACATCAGCTAATTATTCTGTCAATATCTATAGCAATTAATGGGTTGAGGGACATTTTTTGAGGGAGCAGGGAGCAGGGAGCAGGGAGCAGGGAGTAGGGAATAGGGAGTAGGGAGTAGGTAAAAAATATTGTTTACCTCATTACTTATGATAACTGCTATATAAGCATTCAGCTACATGGGAGCATTCAGCTACTAATAACTAGTAATTAATAAAAAGTAATAATTAGATAAATTTTCTCTATTTTTGGTAATCATCTGGATGGTAACAGGGGAATAATACGGATATAAAACCGTAACGTTATCCCAGACAATTACCATGTCCAAACAACTGATTAAATCCCTAGTCATTATTACGATAACTGCCTTGGGAATAGCCGCTAGAGGGTATCTATAAAAAAAAGATTAAAGAAAGAAGCTGGTGAGACTTGAAGATGAGAAGTGATTAGAAGAGCGAGTGAGTGAAGTGAATGAATCGCAAAGCTTATCCAACAGACCTTAGGGACAAGCAGTGGGTTCTAATTGAACCCCTGCTGCCTGCAGCTAAATCGGTAACAGGGCGAGGTCGCAAACGAACAGTAATCAGAGGAGAAATAGTCAACGCTATTCTGTATTGGAGCCGGAGTGGCTGTGCATGGGAACTACTTCCTCACGACTTCCCTCCACCCAAAACAGTTTATAGTTCAGGACTTACTTGCGTAAGTCCTGTCTCCATGACGTACATAGACAGTGACACCAACGCGAGGTACAATGCCCATACTTACACCACCACGGTTATTCTGGGAATGTTCCAGATTTTCTGTGAAAATCACTGCCCGATATTCCCCTTTCTCCATACTAGGAGGAAAGCGGTAAATCATTCGGATGCGGCGAGTTACTCCTGGTTCTACTACCAATTCACGAGGGGAGAATTGTAGATAAGGGGTTAAATCATTAGAGCTAGATTCCAATGCCTCAAACCCATTTTCATCGTAGGTGAAAGGTGTGGCATAGACACGGGCTCGAAATGCTTTATTACTGCGATTGGTGACGTTGATGATACCTCTGGCTTGACCTCGTTCTGCTTCTTCTTCAATAACTAAGGGAGAAACTTGAACCTGAGCTTTAGCTAATCCGGGAAATAGCACCAGTGCAGATAAGGCGCAGCTACCTAAATAGGTTATTAAATGTTGATTGAGTTTAATCATTTCTAGGGAATAGGGAATCGGGAATCGGAACCCACCCCTAACCCCTCCCAGGAGGGGAACGGGAATCGGGAAGTTAGAATTTAGAATTTAGAATTTAGAATTTAGAATTTAGAATTGGGAATCGGGAATCGGGAATCGGGAATTGGGAATCGGAAATCGGGAATCGGGAATCGGAAATAGTAAATAGCTAAAAATATGTGTAACTAATTAATATAAAACTAAGGATTTAGCTTATGGGCTATGTCCCAGCGTCGAAGCCTGTGCCACGACGATACTTGAGGTGCCGCCAACGGCTGACGGCTGACGGCTGACGGCTGATTGCTGTTCGCGTAGCGTGCGCGTAGCGCATATGCTTACGATAATTTAGTAAACAGCGATATACTTTAATCTATTGTTGACTAATTTTATGGTAATAGGTATGGTAAAAATTAATGATTTTTATATAGTATGTTTTTTAAACAATCGTTATAAATACGGATATAGCAATGCTAAGTCATTTGTAAGTAGTCACACAATAACAATTACCTGTTTTACAAAATAAAAACTATGATTTTGTAAGCATTACCGAGAATGGGAAGAGGTAATTTATTTTGTAATGATAATTAAACAATACTTCCCTTAAAATCGTCCTGAGTGCTAACTACTGATAAATTAAGCGATGATCACAGAATATTCAAGTTCAATCCTGACTTAGGCAACAAAAGCAGGAAAAGGTTGATATGTAATCCCTTTGCTCTGACACCTATGCCAGCATGATAGTAACGGACATTGCCTCAAATCAAGAAATTTCCAGTTGGAATCGGCAAACCTATCAACGTTTGAAACTCGCTTTGAGTATTGGTCTGCGCCGCCAGCTTTTTTTGGCAGTGTGTGATGACCTGAATCTGCGCAACCAGCTAGCAGATCAATTATACCGGGAGTTAGGCTTATGTGCAGCAAACGGGTCAAGGAACCACCAAGGTTACCCAAAGTTGGTCAGCTTGAATTTAAATCTGAGCGAGCCTAATCCCCTAGCTCAGATTAATCAATGGTTAACCGACCATCAGGAATCTTATACTTCTGAAAGTATACCGGGATTTCAGATTCTGGGTATAGAAAACTTAACACGGCAACCCGCAGCACTGCAACGATTGTTTCTTAGGCATTTACAGGCAATTGGGCATAATCTCAGCTACTGGGAACTGACTTTCTTGCTCTGGTTGCCACGACCTTGGTTTTATTCCATTCAGCAGTCCGTACCAGAATTTTGGCAACAGCACACTGGTTTCTTTGAGTTTGAAGGAGAACCAACACCCCTATCCCAAGGGGTGGCTGATACACCACAAGCTTCCTACACATTACCCCCTTCAACAACAGTAATCGATCCTGGTCAGGAAGATGTGGAGACACTACCAGGGCAAGAGGAGGTGTTGACAGTTGAAAGTTTTAATGTTGAAACACCACAAGATAACTTTCAACCAAACAACGTGCCACCTACAACTGAAACTGAAACACCACAAGATAACTTTCAACTAAACAACCTGCCACCGGCAACTGAAACTGAAACTGAAACTGAAACACCACAAGATAACTGCGAACTAAACCACCTGCCACCTGGAACTCAAAAACCATCTACAGGCCAAACCTATCTTGAATTGGGCAATCATTATCGCTACCTGATTGAACAGGGAGATGCCTCTGAGGAAAACTTAGTGATCGCAATCCAGGCTTATGAGCAGGCGCTGCAATGGTCAAAATTCAAACCTATAGAAGAATCCGCTATCCTCAATGATGTGGGAAATTTCTACTGGATGCTATCTCGTTGTCCGAACAATGACAACCTGATGGTCTCTTATTTAGAGCAAGGGATTAAATGCTATCAAATAGCACTAACTGACTTTTTAGCGGAACAATCTCCGGAAATTTTTAGCATGATACAGAATAATTTGGGAACAGCTTATGGAGAGTTAGGCCACTACCAAGACTTAGCTAAAAATCTGGAAAATTCTATTCGCGCCTATGAAGAAGCTTTGCGCTATAGCGGTGCTGATCATGACATGGTTAAATATGCTTCAACCCAGAACAACTTAGGAACGGCTTACTGGAATCTAGCGCAACATCAATCACCAGTGCCTAATTTAAAGAAAGCGATCGCAGCCTACCAAGAAGCCATCTGTGATCATGACACCACAGCCAATCCTCAAAATTGGGCAATGATTCAAAATAACTTGGGTACGGCTTACTGGAGTCTTGCCCAGCACGAACAACCAACAGTCTGGTTGAAGCTAGGGATATTTGCTTATAAAGATGCTCTCAAATACCGGAAACCAGAGGTTGACCCAGCTGGCTATGCTGCAACCCAGAATAACCTGGGTACCGCCTACTGGCACTTAGCCGACCAGTTAAAGGAGGAATATGGGGCACAAGCAGAATACTTTAAGCAATGTATAAGGGCTTATGAAAATGCTCTTGCGATCGCAGGACATCAACCACACCCGTCTGACCAAGTCCTTAACCAGAATAGATCGCCTATACCAGTTAACTTTGATATTATAGCTACCTACAACAACTTGGGGCTAGTGCATTTCCAGCTAGCCACACAGCCACAATTTTCCTTAACCAAAGGGTCTAAGTTAACTCATTTAGAAGCTGCCCTACACCAACATGTGCAAGCTTGTATGGGTACAGTTGATCAACCCGAAACCTACCAAATTTCTCTGAACTACCTGATCCACACTATTCGGGCATTCTCTCGGGAAAATGGTCCTGCGGGACAAAGCCTTGCCCTTTCCAAAGTTCCCGGTCAGCTATTACCAGAAATTTTGCCTCGCCTATGAGCTTAAGAATTTATAGCAATTCTCAGCAACCTTTGAGCGACATTGCTTATGCTTTTAATGCAAAAGTAACCCACCCCTAACCCCTCCCAGTAGGGGAAATATAAAAGGGAATAAGAAAGATGATTTTAAGGGAATCACCGTCAAAAAAGACTGTACCTCATAAGTGCGATTAACGCTATAAATTACCAATTAGTAATTACCAATTACCAAATTTATCATAACTCTAAAAAGGGAGTTCACCATTTTCATCATATTCTAACTCTTGCGGCCTATTCTGAATCTTGATATAAAACGGTCTTGGATCAGGTTGATTTTCGGCTACTGATGATTGGGGTTGCTCTTGGTCAAAGCTACCCTGAGTATCATTGACAAACGACTCTACTGATGGCTCTTTGGCCATGACTTCATTATTACTCATATCATCATTTAAATCAATAATTTCTCCGCCAAAACAATCTTTAATTTTCCCTAAAGCTTGCTCTATTTGATCAGCATCCCAGTCTAAGTCAGAGAAATCATACGGTGGCCTGGATAATGCTGGCCTGGATAATACTGGGCTGGATAATACAGTGTCCACTGCTTCAGATGTTTCAGAATTGCTAGGAGGGGCAAGGTTTTGTGGCTGGGATGGTTGGGGGGAGGGGTTTACTGCTGGCTTTGAAGAGTCACTGGTGCTAGGTGGCACAACTAGTTTGGCCTCCGTTGAATCCCCCTTTGAATCCCCCTTGCTGCTTGAAGATTCCTGTGGTGCTTCTGGGGTAGTAGTTGGTGGAGGTAATTTCGGAGTTGGTACTGCTGGTAGGGTCACTCTTGATTGAGGAGCGGTCTGGGACGGGTTTGCTCCTACTAGTTGAAAATTAACTTTCACATGACCTGGATGGACTTTGGCAAATGCCTTTTGAATTTGGGGCAACATTCCTTGTATGAGCTTTTGTACACCCTTCTTTTTGATGCCAATAGATGCCTCTCGGCCATTGAAAGCTAATAAACAGCCGTTGCTACGCAGTATTTCTCTAGAGCCATCCAGTTCAATATTATGAATGACCTGTTGCCAAACCTGCTCGATTTCGTATGGCTGGTTGCTAAGGTCGCTGTCTCGATTAACACTAGCGCTATGGTAAACTTCCTGATTCGGTGTTGAGGTTGTCACTAAATCAGGGGTTTTGGGTATGCCATTAGTAGAGGTGTCCGGGTGTGGTTGAGACCCTAACCTTTCTGAAGGCTTAGGCTCCTCAGTTTCCTGAGTCTTTGGCTTCTGAGCTGGTTTACTTGGATGCTCTGGTTTAGGAGTAGTCTGATCTGGGGAAGAGGTTGGTTGATTGTACCGCTCTTTTCTGAGCTGATGTCTCCCAACTGGTGCTAGGTTAGGCTGGTGCCTAGGTTTAACCGAAGGTGCTGAGGGTTTGACTGATGGATTTTTAGGGAATAACTGTGAGGTTTCTACGGATTGAGAGGCAAGAGCCGCTGGCAATAAACCCATTAGGGTTACTTCTAACCAGAGACGGGGCTGGGTAGTGTTTTTGATCTGAACTTCACTGTCTTTTAGATGCTGTTGACCACGTAAAATACTCTCCACATCAAGCTGTTTAGCTAACTCACACAGCTTCTGCCAGGTTGGAAGGGTGATGGCTGATAAATTATTACGAGCAGGAGCAGTTTTAGCAATCAACAAATCTCGCTAGCTTCTACCGAGATT
>NZ_JAAHFV010000195.1:0-12070 GCF_010672755.1 Moorena sp. SIO1F2 | reverse complement strand
TGAAAGTAATTGGCAATCAAATTTTTTTTAAGGAATCTGGGAGAATATGGGTTAATTTGTTGGTGCTCCCGGGACGGCGACAGTTTCAGGAGGGCTATTTCGGGCACCACGAGAATAGCTCTGCATTCCTAGCTCACTCAATAATGCTATAGCAGTAATTGTATTATCAATAGTATTTGAATTTAGGGTGTATTAAAATAGTTGATAATCTCCCTAGGAGCCAGGGTAAATCTACTAAACCTAAACACGAATCATAAATAAATAACAACTAATCTATATGGTCTGGTCAGAGCAACAGCTGTTACATGGTGGTAAATACAAGATCGAGAAAATTCTTGGACGTGGAGCTTTTGGAATTACCTACAAAGCAGTCCATCAGTTACTTAATCAAGATGTTGTAATTAAAACACCACACGAAAGCCTGAGATTGGCTCCAGACTACCCCAACTATGGCGAAGAATTTATCAAGCAAGGACAACTGCTGGCTCAACTGTCTGCTGACCTTGAATCCCTGGTGCCGGTCAGAGACTTGTTTCAAGAAGGAGATACCTACTGCCTCGTGATGGATTTTGTGTCGGGGGAAAGTTTATGGAAGTTGGTACAACGCACAGGACCATTACCTGAAACTGATGCAGTAGCCTACATCACTGAAATTGGGTCAGCCTTGAATCTAATCCATGGAGTAGGGCTAGTGCATTTAGATATCAGCCCTCATAATATCGTGGTCAGTAACAGTGGCAAAGCCGTGTTGATTGACTTTGGCATTCCTGGGGATATACTCCGAGATAGTAATGTGTCCAGCCATATTGACAATAAACCATTTCGACCCTACGAGCTATACTACCAAGGCAGTCGTCACGCCACGGTGGATGTCTACTCTCTAGCCGCTTCACTTTACCATGCCGTAACTGGGCTAAATCCTACCGAGTCAATTTACCGCAAGTATGACGGTGAAGACCTGGTGCCACCAAACCAACTGGTTCCTAGTATTAGCGATCGCTTAAATCAAGTAATTCTCCAAGCCATGGCCTTAGAGCCAAAAGACCGTCCTCAGTCAGTGCAGGAATGGTTACAGCCCTTGACTGAAGACGATTATTTCATCTCTTTGAGTGAAGTTGATGACCTTAGTTCTGATGTAGGAGTAGATTACCGCCCATTACAGGATTTACTAATCCATAGAAAGTGGCAAGAGGCAGATCAAGAAACTCTCGCTCTTATGCTCAAAGCAGCAGGACGAGAAGAAGAAGGCTGGCTTGACATCCCAGATATCAACACCTTTCCTTGTACAGACCTCTATACTCTCAACACCCTCTGGGTAAAGTACAGCAATGGGCGCTTTGGCTTTAGTGTACAGAAACAAATTTGGCAGAGCTTAGTGACCGAGAGTGTGCAGGTAACTCCTGGTGCCGATTATGAGTATGAAACTTACTGTCGCTTTGGGGATCAACTCGGATGGCACACCAACGAAAAGTGGCTAGATTACGTTGACCTGCCCTTCACCCTCAATGCTCCCCAGGGGCATCTACCAGTCAGCTATGTCGGATTCTTTTCCGGTTGGGCATACTTTGCCTTTTTTATGGGTGGCGTATCTCTCTTCTCTCGCCTTGAGATATGTAGTATTTAGCAGTTTTTATAGCGGTTTTTAATTCGGTCTGGGTGTTAGGGAATCGGGAATCGGGAATCGGGAATCGGGAACAGGGAACAGGGAAAAAATACTGTGTACCTCATTATCATGAAAACCGCTATATAACTGCTCTATATATAGCGTTTATTGCATGTACGAGGTACAGTTAGCAACCTCAAATTCCCCCTTTTTTAAGGGGGATTTAGGGGGATCCCTTAGTAGCTCATGGAAAACATAATTGCTATAACTATTATTTGATTAATTTTAAAAAAACTCTAAAAAATAATTCTTATTTCTGCTAAAGAAGCATCGAAATTTAGAGAATAAAAATTTGAGTAATTTCTGATTAATATATCCATAAATATACCTTAATAAGGGTTGATTTTTAATTTAATTAATCCCTTATTTTTATGTTCCCTGTTCCCTATTCCCGATTCCCGATTCCCGATTCCCTACTCCCTACTCCCTACTCCCCACTCCCTATTCCCTACTTCCTAAAACTCAAGACAAAAATCCCTGAAGTTATTGTATGATCTCAATACAGTAAAAAGCATTAGCCATAATGACTATCGGGATTTGGGTACTAGGGGATCAACTTTGGACTGAACAATCAGCGCTACACAGTTGTCAACAAAACCATCAAAATACACCAGTAATTCTGATTGAATCCCTAAGCTACGTCCAACAAAGACGCTACCACCGCCAAAAACTGGTATTCATTTGGTCAGCCATGCGCCACTTTGCTGAGGAATTACGCCAGCAAGGTTGGCCAGTTAGCTATGAAACAGCGGACGACTTTGAAACCCCTCTGCAAGCCTGGGTCACAAAAAATACGATTACCGAACTACGGGTAATGATGCCCAATGACCGACCCTTTGCAGAAATAATTGGCAACCTAAAACTCAATTGCCAAATTACCTTTATTCCCAACAATCATTTTCTGTGGAGCGAGTCTGATTTTAAAACCTGGGCGAAATCTCAAAAACGTCTGATTATGGAAAACTTCTATCGGGTCGGGCGCAAGCGATTTAATAGTTTGATGGCAGGAAATCAGCCAATTGGTGGCAAATGGAATTTCGATAAACAAAATCGCAAGCCCCCAAAACGTAATCTAAATCCACCAGACGCCCTTTGGTTTGAACCCGACCCAATCACCCAAGACGTTATCAACTCGGTTAATGCTCAAAACTTTCCCACCTACGGAAAAACAGAACCATTCCGTTGGGCGGTCAATCGCCATCAAGCTCTTCAAGTATTAGACTTTTTCATTCACCATCGCCTACCTAATTTTGGTCCCTATCAAGATGCCATGGTCACCAACGAAGATACCATGTGGCACTCCCTAATTTCCCCTTACCTCAATATCGGCTTACTCCAACCTGAAGAAGTAATTAAAGCAGTCGAGAACGCTTATCACCAAAACCAACTCGACTTAAACAGTACAGAAGGATTTATTCGTCAAGTGCTGGGTTGGCGGGAATATATGCACGGCATTTACATCTATATGAACCCTGACTACTCCCAAAGCAATTGGTTCAACCACACCCAGCCCCTACCTGAGTTTTACTGGCATGCCGAGAAAACAGACATGAACTGTTTACGTCAAATTTTGAGTCAGGTTGAAGGCACCGGTTACGCCCATCACATTCAGCGACTGATGGTGTTGAGCAATTTTGCTCTAATTGTTGGAGTTTCCCCTCAAGCAATCGAAGAATGGTTTCATGGAGCCTTTATCGATGCCCATGATTGGGTGATGCAAACCAATGTTATTGGCATGGGTCAATTTGCCGATGGCGGCATCCTAGCATCCAAACCTTACGCAGCCTCAGCTAACTACATCAATAAAATGAGCGACTACTGCAGCAGTTGTGCTTACAATCCTCGGAAGCGCACTGGCCAGGGAGCTTGTCCCTTTAATTTCTTGTACTGGGATTTTCTCTGCCGCCACCGTGACCAACTCAAGGCTCAAGGCCGCATGAGTTTAGTCTTGTCTCACATCGACAGAATCTCTGATCAAGACATACAACAAATTCGTGAAGAGGTTCTAAGGTGGCGTAGCGACAATATACCCGAACATACCACATAATTATGTTATAAGCAATTAGTCAGTGGTTATATTTTTTTTCATTGCTCTTTCTTCCTTAAGGAGTCAATTAAATAGTTAGCTAAATTTAGTTAACTAGTTTTAGTTAACTAATATATCAGGGGTCACAATCCACAGTTGCCCCATCTGTTGTCACCAGTTTTCCACCGAAGCGCGAAACTGTAAGAATTCTTATCGTTTGTCCCAACTTTCCCCCACAGATTCCCCACTGTTTCCACACAGAGCTTCAACCTTTTCCACAGTTTTCCCATAGTTTTCCACAAGCCTCAACGGTGGCATTAGGTATTCCAGTTTTACTGGGGATTTTCCCGACTTAGTATTCCGCAGCAGTTAAGACCGCAGTTTATGTAAAGTTATGTAACCAAAAAGCGCCTCAAACCCTCATTAGTTCGTATACCTTTCGGAATTTAAACAAGAGTTGTAATATTTCGCAGCATTGACAAACCCACCCCATTTCAGATGAAAATGGTGCGACCAACCTATAAAAAAATTTGCTCTAAGCTAACCTACGCCCACTAGCAGGGGTTAGCACGGACTACCCTACCCTATTTGGGGATAGTTCTGAACTAAAGCAAGGGTGGCATCAAAATTCAGTGCTTCGGTGCTAGCTTGTCTTGGCTTTCTTTTGGCCAAGGCAGTTATCTGAAGTTCTTGAAATCAGGTGGCTTTTTCCAAAAATACCTTTATATGAAGAGGTGAATATGAACGCAACTGTAAGTATCCTGGCAGAAATCCCCGAAGACCTGCACGAGTCTCTCAAGCGCTACCTAGAAACCCATCCTAGCTGGGACCAAGACCGGGTCTTCGCAGCAGCACTTTCTCTGTTTTTGCTCCAAAATGGTATTGGTAAGACCCCAGAAACATCCCAGAGTTATCGGGCTTGTGCTCGTGTGTATCTGGAATCCCTCTTTCAATATCCTGCTTAATTAATCCGGGATGGGGAAAGGTATAACGTGTGAAATATAACGTGTGAAATATAACGTGTAAAGTATGACGTGTCAAGTTCAGCACCCATACCTGCACGCCTTCGCCCTATTCCCCACTCCCCTGTTATCATGTCCGGAAACATCTAGATCATAAACCGTAGGTAATGGGTTACCCATTACCCATTACCCATGACCAAAACGATTTTTGAGTATGAGCACTATCGAAACAACCGGACAGATTATAATTCCTAAACTGATTGTGGGTTTAGGTAATCCCGAACCCAAGTACGATAACACCCGGCACAATATCGGTTTTGAAGTGGTAGATGCGATCGCACGTCGATTACAGATTGTAGGAAACGAACATCGCCGCTTTCAGGGATGGTTTGGTCAAGGAATTGGACTAAAAGGAAATAAGCTAAGCTTGCTCAAGCCCCTTACATACATGAATCGCTCTGGACAAGCAATTCGGGCGGTGACTGATTGGTACAAGCTAAAACCTGAGTCGGTCCTGATCATTTATGATGATATGGACTTACCAGTAGGGCGTTTGCGTCTGCGCCTTTCTGGTTCAGCTGGAGGACACAATGGGATGAAATCCGCAATTGCCCATCTGGGTACCCAAAACTTCCCTCGCCTGCGGATTGGCATCGGCAAATCCAGTCAGAAGCCAGACACGATCTCCCACGTCCTAGGAAAATTTTCACCCCAGGAAGCCCAGTTAATGTCTGAGGTAGTCCAACTAGCAGTTGAGGCGGTTGAACTGTCTCTTAAGCAAGGTGTGGAAAAAGCAATGAGTCTCTACAATAATCGGAATCTAGCAACTATAGCAAAGGGAACAGGGAGTAGGGAGTAGGGAGTAGGGAGTAGGGAGTAGGGAAGTCGGAAGTGGAAAAAAATCCTGTGTACCTCATAGGTATGATAAACGCTATAGTTACAAGCTCTAGTTATAGCGCTACGCAATAACTCACATAATCTGATTAAGGCAGGAGATATCAGCTGAGCCAAAGTGTACACTCAAGGCAATATTCAAGTTTTCCAGAGACGGGACTAACCAGGGTACGCTGTTTCTGGTTTCGGACTCGTAGTGGTTAAACAAAATCGAAAATCGCTTTTCTAAATAGGGCTTGACTTTACGGCAGATCAATACTATCTTGATCAATAGTCCAGTGGTAATAGTGGTTCCTAGATTGGTAATCAAATCAACAAATGTATAGTGATTGGGGCGTTTAGGGCTTTCCACCACCAAAAAGTTTAACAATTGAGTACAGGTGCGCACCACCATAAATTCATTGGGCGTTTGGTAATCCCATTCAGGCAAGGTGTTTTGCAAATGAGTATACAATCGCTTGTTAAACTGTTGCTTCCCATAGGCTGGGTCAATCGAGGCAATCAAATATTCATATAAATCTTCCTTGAAGTCTTTGAAACAGGCTGTGTGCTGACTGTGGGTATGGAAGCTACGAGCAACATCTTGGTAAGTGTAAGACCCTTGCACTTTGCCAAAAAACTGCTTGAGAGCACTCGCCAACTCTCGTTCGGTCAGCAATGTGGGATTTGACACTGGTTGAATAATTCGTCTTGGACTCGTGATAGCCCGATTTCGCCTGAGATTGGCGCATCGCACCTGATAGGTTACGTACTTAGATAAATCACAATCAAAGCGCCGTTGAACCATAGCTTGAACTTGCCGGACAGTTTGCTGATATTCCTGAGAGCTGTCTTCACTGAGTAAGCAATGTTCATATAAGTAGGGGTACCGCTGAATCAAGTTTGCCACTGGCTTAGAACCATTAGAGTATTGAGGTGTATCATTCATTACTATAGACAGACGTTGCAAGGTTAGATATTGCTCTGTTCTTTTGAACATCTGCATTAGTTGCCGCAGGCGTCTAGGAGCCCGAGAGTGAACCCTCAAAGGAGACGGCACATGATCAAACAGAGCTACCAATTCTTGGACTGCTCTTCTGGTGTTTGGTTTCAGATGCCAGTGATTGATCAGAATATGGCAGCAGCGATTGACCACAAATCGGAACTCTGTCGGAGCCCGCTTATCCATTACTATCTTTTCCAAGGCCAACCAGATTTCAAAATCTTCGTATCCCACTCCATCCAGGAAGAGCCTTTGGAAGCGTTCAATTGATTGCTTTGGTGATTCTACCCTTACCCACTGGAGTAAGTGATTGTAGACTTGCTGCTCTGGCAAGCTAATATGTCGAATTTCCGATTCTTTAGAGTCTCTCCAGGTGGTCACTTTAGGTAGCTCTCCTAGGTGCTAAAGCTAGGGCTCATCAATGGTGGTTGGCTTGAGAAGATGAAAATTCAACTTTGAGTGGCTTAGCTAACACAAACAGAGTTCGGTGTATCACAATATATCTACGGTGGTAGATATATTCTAATGATCACCTAAACTTTAGGTGACCTCTTCTAGTATTAGTATATCTTCATCTTCTTTAGAGTCTCTCCAGGTGGTCACTTTAGGTAGCTCTCCTAGGTGCTAAAGCTAGGGCTCATCAATGGTGGTTGGCTTCAGAAGATGAAAATTCAACTTTGAGTGGCTTAGCTAACACAAACAGAGTTCGGTGTATCACAATATATCTACGGTGGTAGATATATTCTAATGATCACCTAAACTTTAGGTGACCTCTTCTAGTATTAGTATATCTTCATTTACTCTTTACCTAATTGTGCCAATGAGTGGAAATTGTGAAAATTAAGTAAAAACCATGTGAAAGTTATTGGCTGACCAGGAAAATAGAGCGTTTAGAGAAAACAGCACAATTAGGACACTGGGGGAACAAGAAATTTATGGTGTGTCGGCTTCTTGTAGGAAAATTAGTTGACATTCTCGCCGCCAAGACCGTAGACATTCCAGAAAAAATCCTGGAAAAGTCATTCACTGGCATTACCACTGATACCCGTCACCTTGAGCCGGGTCAACTATTTTTAGCGCTGCGGGGTGAAAAGTTTGATGGTCATGATTATGCAGCTCTGGCTGTAGAGAAGGGGGCATTAACGGTCATTGCTGAGGCGACTAAAGTTACCCAACTCGAAGGTTTGCCGCTGATTCAGGTAGAAAATACTCTCAAAGCCTACCAGCAAATTGCTCGGTGGTGGCGTGACCAGTTTGAGATTCCGGTGATTGCTGTCACTGGTTCTGTAGGCAAAACTACCACTAAGGAGCTAATCGCAGCAGTTTTGTCTACTAAAGGAACTGTACTCAAAACCCAGGCCAATTACAACAATGAAATCGGTGTACCCAAAACCTTGCTGGAGTTGGCACCAGACCATGACTATGCTGTAATCGAGATGGCAATGCGTGGTTCAGGACAGATTGCTGAGTTGACCGAGATAGCCAACCCCACGGCGGGGGTGATTACTAATGTGGGTACAGCTCATATTGGTCTGTTGGGTTCTACGGAAGCGATCGCAAAAGCCAAGTGTGAGTTATTAGCCCATATGTCCAACAACGGTATAGCGGTTCTCAATCACGACAATCAACGCCTAATTGATACCGCAGCTCAGGTTTGGCAAGGGCAAACCATAACCTATGGTTTAGAGGGTGGTGATGTCCAAGGAGAGTTGATTGCACCAGAAATCCTGAAAGTAGAGGGCATGGAGTTTCCTATCCCCCTCCCAGGTCGCCACAATGCCCTGAACTATGTAGGGGCCCTAGCCATTGGGAAATTATTGGGGGTGGATTGGGAAACCCTCAGGAATGGTTTAAAGGTTGAGCTACCGGCAGGGCGATCCCAGCGTTATGAGTTACCTAACGATGTAGTGATTCTTGATGAAACCTACAATGCTGGAGTTGAATCCATGGTAGCTGCCCTAGAAATGCTGGCTCAGACTCCTGGCAAACGCCATATAGCAGTACTTGGGGCGATGAAGGAATTGGGAACCAAATCCGGTGAACTTCATCAGCAAGTGGGTCAAAAGGTTGAGCAACTCAATCTAGATGGCTTGCGGATTTTGGTGGATGAAAGTGAGCCAGAAGCAGAAGCGATCGCAACCGGTGTTACTTCGGTGCCAGTTGAGTGTTTCTGTGACTCTAATCCTCTAGTGGAACATCTACTGGGGTTTGTCCAACCTGGGGATCGTCTATTGTTTAAAGCCTCCCATTCCGTGGGTCTCGATCAGGTAGTCAAGCAGTTTAAAGCCGGATTTTCCAAGGAAGATTGATCTCAAGCCAACAAATCTGGGCTTATCCCCAGATTTGTGATAGTTTACCCGTGAAAACTTGCTCAGCTGGCCCAGTCATGTAAACTCGCTGATCGGTTTCGGACCATTCAATGTCGAGACAACCACCAGGAAGCTCCACGGTACAAATGCGATCGCTTTTCTCAGTTAACACACCAGCCACCACAGACGCACAAGCCCCCGTGCCACAGGCGAGAGTTGCCCCAGCACCCCGCTCCCAAACCCGCATCTTGAGATAATCGGGACGCACCACTTGGATAAATTCTGTATTGGTTCGTTGGGGGAAAACTGAGTGATGCTCAAACAGTGGACCAATGGTTTCCAGAGGTATGGCATCCGCATCCTCCACAAACGTTATACAGTGAGGATTTCCCATACTGACACAGGTAACCTCCCATAATTTGTCTGCTATTTCCATGGGGGTATTGATCACCTTTTGGTCAGCCTCTGCCAAAACAGTGGGAATTTGAGCTGCACTAAGCTGGGGCATCCCCATATCCACCCTGACTTTACCATCGCCCTTGAGTTCAGGAATGATCACCCCAGCCAGGGTATGGATCCGATAGTGGGTTTTGTGATTATCCCCCTCTAAATCAGCCAGAAACTTTCCTAAACAGCGAATCCCATTACCACACATCTCTGGTTCAGAACCATCAGAGTTGAAAATCCGCATCGTATAGTCAGTACCCTCTTGTCCTGGCAGGGCAAAAATCACACCATCTGCACCAATTCCAAAATTGCGATCGCATAGCTGCAGCGCTTGATCTGAGGTTATTCTGGGTTCCGGGTCATCCCGATTATCAATCAGAATAAAGTCATTCCCCAGTCCATGGTACTTTGTAAACTCCATAGTAAACTCCCTATTAATCGGCTCTGGTGCTATGGTAATTCTTTTGTAGCCTTTTGTTTAACTGGCGAGGGGGTTTGGGGGAGTCCATGTATGCCGACGGCATACATGGACTCCCCCAGTATTTTTCATCCCCTTGATGGGGATGAAAAATACATTGACTGATTTGTGTGTTTATGGTAGAGTTTCTCTATGCTGATGATGAATTACTCCTACCGTATCTATCCAAGTATTGACCAACAAGCTCAAATGCTTGAATGGTTAGAGACTTGTCGGGGGGTTTACAACTATGCTTTGAGAGAGTTGAAAGACTGGTTGGCGAGTCGAAAATGTGAATCAGACAGATGTTCGTTGTCGAAAGAATATATCATCCCAGCCAATACTCCATTTCCGAGTTATCATCTTCAGCAAAACAACCTCCCGATAGCTAAAAAGGTTAATCCAAAGCTCAAGAAAGTCCATTCTCAGGTATTGCAGACAACAATTCGTAGGCTGCATGATACCTGGGATGATTTTCGTGCTCGTGGTTTTGGGTTTCCTCGATTCAAAAAATCTGGTCAATTCAAGTCATTTCTGTATCCACAGTTCAAAAAGAACCCGATACAGAATGGCGTGATAGATCTCCCCAAGATTGGGAAAGTCACAATCAACCTGCATAGACCGATTCCAGATGGATTCCAAGTCAAGCAAGTTAGGGTTTTGTCGAAAGCCAGACATACTCAATGGTACGTTGTTGTCACAATTGCTTTAGACGTAGAAATCCCAGATAATCCACCTGGCGGTCGCGCAATTGGGATTGATCTGGGACTCGAAAAGTTCTTGACAACCTCTGATGGTTTCACAGTAGAACGTCCCAAGTTTTTAAAGCACCTACAAGGCGAGTTGAAATTACTGCAACGTAGAGCAGCTAGAAAACAGAAACGTTCTAAGAACTACTCAAAAGCACAAGTACTGGTGGCAAGATTACATCATAAAATTGCCAATACTCGCAAGGATTTTCACCTGAAAACCGCACATCTTTTGTGTGACCACGCAGAGACTATCTTTGCCGAAGATCTCAACACAGTTGGACTCAATAGAGGAATGCTACGAAAAGAGTGTATTGATGCTTCTTTTGGACAGTTCCTCGACTTACTCAAATGGGTTTGTTGGAAACGAGGTGGCTACTTTGAAAGAGTAGATCCTAGTGGAACCAGTCAAACCTGTCCAGAGTGTGGGGCAACTGCACAGAAACTGCTCAGTCAACGAGAACATATCTGCCCTGAATGTGGCTATCGAACTCATAGAGATCATGCAGCGGCTCAGGTGATTAGATTGCGAGGATTGGAAAAAGTACCCGTGGGCGACGGGGAAAGGAAACTGTCTGCTGATAGCGTACTGCCGGGTGAGTGTAACTCACAGGTAAGTGCTACGCAGAAAGTCTCAGTCGTGAGGTTGAGAAGCCCGCGCCGTAATCTCTGATTCGGCGTCGGGAGAAGTCACGTTTCGCGAATTTTCGTCGATTTAGCTACCAACTGCTTAAAATACTTTTTCTGATTATGCTGCCCAAAACGCCAAAAACCCTCCTGGCCAAGTATGATTGGTTATGATTGGTAGGGTTCCCACGCATTCCACGATTTTTTGTGATTATGGCCCAATTCGATACCGGCTTGCCCAGTATTAGTCAAATTCAAGGCTATATCAAAGACCAACAACTCCTAGAGCTAAAACTTCTCACTGGAGATTCCTTTAGCGGGCAATTGTGCTGGCAAGATCAAAACTGCCTGTGTCTGATCACTCAAGATCAGCAGACCATCATGATCCCTTATCATGCGATCGCTTATCTAAAGCCACAAGCAGCTCAAGGCTAAAGCTTTAAGGCTCAAGGCTCAAGACTGTTCTTTGAATGCATTCTGCATTCTGAATTCTGCATTCTGAATTCTTCATTCTGAATTCTTCATTTTTGATTTACAACTTATAGCTTAGTCCAGTCAGTAACAATATAGTTGCGATAATACAGCCGAAGCATCCCAGGGCAAGATTAGTCATATTTGACTGACTTGCTGATGCTAGGGCTGTATTGAGATCCGGTGAAGTTACACGTTCATAGTTTTTTATTGCCACATTAGCTTCTGGTAAAGAAGATATCAGACTACCGATAAAATAATGTAATCCCACAAAAACTGCTGAGCCCAACCACTGACTTAATACTGAACTATAGAGTTCAGTATAGGCCAAGAATAAGGCATTTAAAACATAACAATGTTTTTCAAGACTCAATTTTTCAAGACTTAATGTCATATCATGTCCACAAGCATCGTTCCGTATCACCAACTATAGCGGTTCTCACTTCCATAAACCATACCCAATTCGACGGGGGCACGCGGTGG
>NZ_JAAHFV010000194.1:0-12077 GCF_010672755.1 Moorena sp. SIO1F2 | reverse complement strand
TGCAGGGATTCGGTCACCGTGCCTTCCATTTCAATTAAGTCTTGTTTAGCCAACGTGTTTTAACCTCAATACAACTATCCCCCTAGGTTCTAAATTTTGATTATTTAATTCAGGGAGTCTTAACATATTTTATCAAATCCAAAATTATACCAACTAAATGACTTTGCCACCAAATTTGGAGTAGCGGGGTGAGGGAAGCATTTTTCCCGTGGGCTAGCTCAAAGCATAGGTTACACCGGTCGAACCATTATAAGAACCATTAGTCTAAATTAGTCGTATTAGGCTAATGGTATTAGCTACAATAGGGTCAGATGATGGCTGACCTGCCGGACGCAGGGGGTTTCCGCGCTTAAGCACGGGCTTACCCTAAAATCATTACCCTAGAACCTGTTTAATCGATTCGGTGACTTGCTCTAAGGAGAGATCACCATTAATAGATTTTAAAGCTGAGTGTTCTCGGTAAAATTCCACCAAAGGAGCTGTTTGATGGTTATAGACCTCAAGACGTGTGCGGATAGTTTCCTCATTATCATCTGTACGTCCCTCCTTACGACCCCTTTCCAATAGTCTGTCGATCAAAACCTGATCTGGAACTTCCAGGTTGATGGCACCATCCAAAGTTTGGTCAAGCTCTTGCAACAGGTCATTCAAGAAATGGGCTTGGCTGACGTTACGGGGAAAACCGTCTAATATCCAACCCTTTTGAGCATCGGGTTGATTTAGGCGATCGCGGATCAGATCTATGAGCAACTCGTCAGGCACCAATTCTCCCTTATCCATATAGGACTGAGCTTTTTGACCCAGGAGGGTTTGAGCACTAACAGCCCCTCGCAAAATTTCCCCGGTTGAAATGTGAGGAATCCCTAGTTGTTCAGCCACAATTTTGGCTTGAGTTCCTTTACCTGCTCCTGGAGGTCCTAAAAAGATTAATCTTTTCATGTGTCATGTGTCATGGGTGATGTGTCAGTTGGTTTTTGTCCTAGGTAATGAACAAAAACCAACTGACCCGAAAATTTGAGGTTCATTCACCGAAAAAAGCTGCTGCTTCCAAAGCCCAATGATTTTACTGCTTGACCATACCTTCGTAACGCTGGGAAATCACGTAGGTTTGAATTTGCTTGGCTGTATCGATGGCAACTCCCACCAAAATCAGCAACGATGTGGCACCTAATCCTCTAAATGTGGTTACACCAGTGGCGCTTTCGACTGCAGTTGGTACTACAGCTACCAGTCCTAGGAAAATTGCTCCTAATAAGGTCAGTCGGTTCAAAACTCTCTCTATATATTCACTGGTAGCTCTTCCTGGTCGAATACCAGGGATACTTGCCCCCATTTTCTTCAAATTCTGGGACATATCTACTGGGTTGATAATCAGGGAGGCGTAGAAGTAGCTAAAGAACAAAATCAACACTAAATAGACAGCAACATAGACCCAAGGAGTTTGACCATTGGGGTTGAGATAATTGGCAATCTGAATTAGGACTTGATTGATTGGGGCTAACAATCCATTGCTATTATCGCCACTAGTTATTCCAGCTAGAGATGTGGGTAGGATTAAGACGGCTGAGGCAAAGATAATTGGCATCACGCCACCTTGGTTTAGCCTTAGGGGCAAATAATTTTTCCGCTCCCGGTAAAGGCGCTTACCAACTTGACGTCTGGCAGTAATAATCGGAATGCGTCGGCTGCCTTCTTGCACAAATACAATACCGACAATCATGACTAGGAAAACTAACAGCAGCACAATTACCTTACCCACGGTTTCTCGACCCCCGGTCTGAGCCAGTTCAATGGTTTGACCCAAGGTGCGGGGCAAAACAGCAACAATATTGACAAAAATCAACAGTGAAGCTCCGTTGCCAATGCCTCGTTCAGTAATTAACTCTGATAACCACATCACGAACATAGAGCCAGCCGTGAGGGCAAGGACAGTTTCAAACACGAAGAATGCGCCTGGTTCAACAGCAAACCGCTGTGCCCACAACGATAAGCCAATACTTTGAATCACAGACCAGCCTAGGGCAACATAACGGGTAATCTGACCGATTTTTCGACGCCCTGCTTCACCTTCATTTTTCTGCAAATTTTCTAAAGCAGGAATTGCTGCGGTTAGCAGTTGTAGGATAATCGAAGCATTAATATAAGGCAAAATTCCCAAGGCAAAAATCCCTAGGGCGGAAAAACCACCACCAGAGAAAAAGTCTAAAAGACCGACAAAGGGGCTATTCTGCAGTTCTGCTGAAAATCTGGCTCGATCAATTCCTGGTACAGGAAGAAAGACACCCAAGCGGGCTAAAATCAACAAACCAACGGTGACAAGCAGCCGACCTCTAAGGCCAGCCGCTTGAGCCATTTGCATAAACGTCTCTTGAGCAGTTGGGGCTTTGTCTCGACTGACAGTCATTTAAGGTACCTCTTGAAGATACAGGAGCATAAGGGCTAAAGGGGTTACTTAGCTATAACTTCCCAGCTGCCACCAGCCGCCTCGATTTTTTGGCGGGCACCACTTGTAAAGGCAGCAGCTTTGATATTGAGTGGCACATTCAGCTCCCCATCACCGAGTAGTTTCAATGGACCATCATTGGTGGTGACCAAACCTGTCTCCAACAAGGATTCCAAAGTTACCTCAGTATTGGCGGGAAGTGATGCCAACTTACCTACGTTGATTGTAGTGTAATGTTTGGGGTTAATGACCGTAAAGTGTTTTAACTTGGGAATACGGCGATATAAGGGCATCTGACCCCCTTCAAAACCAGGTCTTGTCCCTCGACCTGAACGGGATTTTTGACCACGCATTCCAAAACCGCAGCTAGCCCCTTGACCAGCAGCAATGCCACGACCTACACGGCGTCGGCGCTTTTTGGAGCCTTGTTTGGGGACTGCATCATTGATTCTCATCGTTTTTTGTAAGGATAAAAATGTTTTTTTTGATTGACGGCTGACGCTAAACCGTCAACCTTGAGCATATTACTTTTATTTCTACCTACCTGGTTTTTAATTTATGCATAGATTTGTTCAAGGGGAATATCTCGTTCTTGAGCCACCTCTGAAAATGTGCGCAGGGAATCAAGAGAGTTGATTGCTGCTCTAGCATTATTGAGGGGGTTATTGGAACCAAGCTGTTTAGCTAAGACATTTTTAACTCCAGCTAACTCAAGTACTGTGCGCACAGCACCACCAGCAATCACCCCAGTTCCTGGAGCAGCAGGTCGCATGATCACTTTGGCTCCTACAGCCCTACCTCTAGATGGGTGAGGAATGGAATTAGTTTTGGTTAAGGGTACATCAATGAGTTGCTTTTTAGCATCAGCAACTCCTTTACGGACAGCACCAATTACATCACTGGCTTTGCCTACACCAACCCCCACTTGACCTTTTTCATTACCTACAACTACGATGGCGCGGAAGCTCAATTTTTTGCCCCCTTTGACCACCTTACTAACGCGGCGGATTTGGATAACCCGCTCTTGCCAATTACTTTCTTTTTCTTTAGAGCGGTTGTTTTTTCTCCGATTTGCCATAGTTCGCTATAGATTAAATCATGAATGATAGTAAGTAATCAAAGATTAGCTAATTTATCGCTGCTAACTCTTAACTAATTGCAATTGTCAGTTCTCAATTTTTAATTAGCATTTACTAAAAATCTAGCCCTGCTTCACGAGCAGCTTCTGCTAAAGCTTTGACACGACCATGATATAGGTAGCCCCCACGGTCAAAGACCACTTTCTTGAGACCTTTTTCTAGTGCTCGCTGGGCCACCAACTGACCCACTTTAGCTGAGGCTTCACAAGTGGCTCCAGATTTGAGTTCAGATCTCAGAGCTGGTTCTAACGTTGAAGCTGCCACTATGGTATGTTGCTGATTGTCATCGATAACTTGCACATAAATGTGCTCATTAGAGCGAAATACAGCTAATCTTGGGCGTTCAGCAGTACCACTGACTTTCCGGCGTACCCGCCTATGTCTGTGTCGTATAGATTCTTTTCGAGTAAGTTTCATAGTTTACTTCTTACCTGCTTTACCAGCTTTACGTCTGACTACTTCACCGGCATATCGAATGCCTTTACCTTTATAGACTTCTGGGGGTCGAACTGCACGAATTTTTGCAGCTGTGTTGCCTACAACTTCTTTGTTGATGCCACTGACAATCACGTTGGTGTTGTTTTCAACTTTGACTTCAATCCCCTCAGGAGGAACGATCTCCACTGGCTGGCTGTAACCAACGTTTAAAATTAGATTTCGACCTTTCACTTGAGCTCGATAACCGACTCCCTGAATGTCCAAACGTTTTTCAAAGCCTTTGGAGACTCCCTCAATCATGTTGGCAACCAAAGTGCGAGACAAACCATGACTTTCACGGGCGGTTCGGGTTTCTTCGCGCCGGGAAACCTGTACAGTTTCATCGACTTGCTCAGCTTTAATTGTATCTGGCAAAACCCACTCCAGTTCACCTTTGGACCCTTTGACCTTAACCTGTTGACCGTCTATTGTTACAGTAACTTTACTGGGAATTGGTATAGGGCGCTTGCCAATACGTGACATAAAATAATCCTCCTAACTAAAGAAGTATGAAGTATGAAGTATGAAGTATGAAGTATGAAGTATGAACCATGTCATGAATTGGTTAATCAGCTAATCCGATCAATCCTAGGTTGTTATCGAACCGTTGGGCATATACTGATCTGGCTGCTCGAACTGATGCTCTAAGCTACAGGCGCTTTCAGCTGATAGCTTAGAGCCTAGAAGATTTTTAAGTAGCGCGTCAGCTGACGGCTCTTAGTATATCCTTCATCCTTCATGCTTCATCCTTTACCATACGTAACACAGAACTTCACCACCAATTCCCCGACGCCTTGCTTCCCGGTCGGTCATGATGCCATTAGAAGTAGAGATAATAGCAATCCCAATCCCTCCCAAGACTCTTGGCAGTTCTTTACGGTTGGAGTAAACTCGCAATCCCGGTTTACTCACCCGCTTCAGGGCTCTGATAATTGGTTTACGATTGTTGCCCTTGTATTTTAGGGAAACAACTAAGTATTTTTTGACCCCTTCGCCTGCTTCCTCAAAATCAGTAATAAAGCCTTCTTCTTTGAGTACTTGGGCAATCGCCCGGGTCATTTTAGTTGATTGTACATTTGTTGTTTGATGCCGAACCAAGCAGGCATTTCTAATGCGGGTCAGCATATCTGCAATTGTGTCGTTTGCCGGCATTGTTCCTTCCTATGATTACAGGCTTATTTCTCCCGGAAAGGCATTCCCATCTCTTTGAGTAAGGCGCGACCTTCTTCGTCAGTGTTGGCAGTGGTGACTATGGTAATATCCATACCACGAATCTGATCGATGCTGTCGTAGTCTACTTCTGGAAAAATGAGTTGCTCTCGCACCCCAAGAGTGTAGTTACCACGACCGTCAAAGCTTCTAGGGCTAAGACCCCGAAAGTCCCGAATTCTTGGTAGGGCTAAGTTAATTAGCCGCTCTAGAAAGGAGTACATACGCTCTGAACGGAGGGTAACCGTGACACCAACAGGCATCCCAGCACGGATTTTAAAACCCGCGATCGCTTGTTTTGCTCGTGTGACCACCGGTTTTTGACCGGTGATGATGGCAATTTCGCTTACCGACGATTCCAGAGCCTTGGCATTTTGAGATGCCTCTCCTAATCCTCGGTTAAGACTAACTTTGACTAATTTCGGTACTTGATGAATGTTTTTGTAACCGAATTGCTCTTTTAATTTGGGGACTATTGTTTCCTGGTATAGGATTTTTAACCCTTTTGTCATAGTTTTTTTCCTTTGATTTCCCTGGGCTTGGTCAGGGCAATTGTCATTAGTTATTAGTCATTGGTCATTGACCATTAGCCATTAGTAACTGCCAAGAGTAATTTTTTTGTTACTTTTTTGAGTACTGAGGACTAAGGATTAAGCACTAGGGACTAATTAGTCAATAATCTCACCAGTTTTTTTGAGCATCCGTACCTTACGACCATCGTCGGTAAAGGTATAGCAGATGCGGCTAGCAATTTTTTCTTTATTCGAGTAAAGCATAACGTTGGAGCTATGGATTGGAGCTTCAAACGTAGCAATTTGACCTTTCTCACCTTCCTGTTGAGGCTTGACATGCTTAGTTTTGACGTTAACTCCTTTGACTACTACCTTGCTAATTTTGGGTAGCGTCCGCAAGATTTCTCCAATTTTGCCTTTATCTCGACCGGCAATCACTTGTACCGTGTCGCCCTTTTTAACGTGCATTTTGTAGCGTAATGGGGTATCTTTTTGTGCCTTCTTGCGTTTACTTGCCATCAGAGCACCTCCGGAGCAAGGGATATAATTTTTGTGAAGTTTTTCTCTCGCAGTTCCCGCGCTACAGGGCCAAAAACACGGGTACCTCTGGGATTACCATCTGCGTTTATGATTACTGCTGCGTTGTCATCAAAGCGAATACTCATACCGCTTTCCCGACGTAGGCCCTTGCGGGTGCGCACAATCACAGCCCTAACTACATCTGACTTTTTGACGCCCATATTCGGAATGGCATCTTTGACCACACCAATAATTACATCACCCACACCACCATAGCGCCGATTTCCAGCACCAATAACGCGGATGCACATTATTTTTCTGGCTCCACTGTTATCAGCAACGTTTAGGTAGCTCTCTTGTTGAATCATCAGTGTTCCTCCTCTAATAGAGTAATCAGTTATGAGTTAAACGAGTTATGAGTTAAACATTGCTAAGTTTCCAATTCCGAAAGGATTTTCTTCCGAGATCTCACGCACATTGGTAGGTCGTGGAAAACCCACATCGACTAAGGTTAACTCGCTATTTTGAGGAACTACTGACGATTTCAGCAACCATCCAGCGTTTGGTACGACTCAGTGGTCGTGTTTCTCTAATCCGAACGCGATCGCCTTCTTTACATTTATTTTCCTCATCATGAGCTTTGTATCGCTTGGTACGCACAACAATTTTGCCGTACTTTGGGTGGGGAGACCGATTTTCAATAGCCACCACCACAGTTTTGTCCATTTTGTCGCTGACCACCAGGCCAACTCTCTCTTTTGCTGCCATAATCTTTCCTATTCGTCTGATTCTGATTGTGGGGTATCACTTTGTTCTGATTGTGGGGTATCACTTTGTGAGGTATCTGTTGATTCTTTCTGAGCGAGTTGGCGTTCTCGTTCTACTGTCATTAGCTGAGCGATTCGGTGCTTCAGATGCTTAAACTGGTGAGGTTTTTCTAAGCGTTTGGTTGCCTTTTGCAGGCGCAAGTCAAACAACTGACGCTTAGCTGCTAAAATTTCCTGCTCCAGTTCGGCATCGCTCAGGCTTCTAGCATCTTCTATCTTGGGCAGAGCCATAGCTTATACCTGTTCCCCTTCACGAGAAATGAACTTCAATTTAATCGGAAATTTGTTAGCAGCCAGACGCATGGCTTCCCGAGCCACCTCTTCGCTTACCCCAGCGATTTCATAGATAATCCGACCGGGTTTAACTACTGCTACCCAAAACTCTGGGGAACCTTTTCCAGAACCCATACGAGTTTCTGCTGGACGCATGGTGACTGGTTTATCTGGGAAAATTCGAATCCAGATTTTGCCACCACGACGAACGTAGCGGGTCATTGCCCGACGACCTGCTTCGATTTGGCGGGAGGTAATCCAAGCTGGTTCTGTGGCTTGCAGCGCATAATCACCAAAGTTAATGGTACTGCCACGAGTGGCCATACCCTTCATTCTTCCCCGGTGCTGTTTGCGAAATTTTGTTCTTTTTGGACTTAACATAATTTGTTCTTTGTTAATTGAAAATCGAAAACTGAAAACTGACAATTAACAAGCAAGCAATTTGAAAATGACTAGTCATTAGTAACTAGTCATTTGACCGGTCTTCAAACTGCTGGCGGCGTTTTGGCTGACGGCGACGAGGTTGAGCTGTGTTAGGGGTAGGCTTTTCTTCTTGACCGGGAATCACTTCCCCTTTGAACACCCAAACTTTAATGCCCAAAATTCCATAAATGGTTTGAGCCGTTTTGTAGGAATAGTCAATATTTGCCCGGAGGGTATGGAGGGGAACTCGTCCTTCACGAGTCCACTCGCTTCGGGCAATTTCAGCTCCATTTAACCGACCACCTACCTGAACTTTAATGCCTTGGACATCAGCCCGCTGAGCCCGCTGAATTGCTTGACGAACCACTCGTCTGAAGGAAACTCGGCGCTCTAGTTGTTGGGCAATGTACTCGGCAATTAGGGTAGCATCTGCATCCACCCGCGATACTTCTACAACGTTGATGCGAATTTGACGACTGTTGTGCAGGGCTTTTTGCAGACCGACACGCAAAGACTCAATACCACTGCCACCACGACCAACAACTACCCCAGGTCGAGCTGTATGAATTTCTAAATCAATCTGGTCAGCTTTGCGCTCAATCCGGATGTCAGAAATTCCAGCATTATTGAGGTTTTTATCAACATATTGTCTGATTTGGTAGTCTTCCTGCAACAGAAGCGGATAACGCTTTGAGTCGGCAAACCAGCGAGAGCGATGCTCTTGCGTGATACCTAGCCGAAAACCAATTGGATGTATTTTCTGTCCCACTGTTCTTTTCTTTCCCTATTATCGAGCCATAGCGCTATTAGTGTTTGCCCTTGGTAATTCTCAATTAACTCACTAACTAATCATCTACTTCTGGAGAAACAGCCACTGTGATATGACAGGTTGGCTTGCGAATCTGATAAGCACGACCTTGAGCCCTTGGTCGATATCGCTTCAAGCTTGGTCCCATATCCGCAAAAGCTTTAGTGATGTATAAGCTAGCCGGGTCAATACCTGAATTGTGTTCAGCATTGGCAACAGCGGAGCGTAGTACTTTCAATACTGGTTGGCAAGCCCGGTAGGGCATGAATTCCAGAATGATCAGAGCTTCCCGATAGGAACGCCCTCGAATTTGGTCAAGTACTCGCCTGACCTTACTTGGAGACATTCGAATGTAGCGTGCGATCGCTTTAGTTTCTGCTGTAGTGTCTATCGCCATCGTTCCATCATTTGCTTTCTTTATAGCTACTAACTACTGAACTAATCACTTTAACGACGGGCCTTACCATCCTTAACATGTCCCCGAAATGTTCGAGTCGGGGCAAATTCGCCCAGCTTATGACCTACCATCTGCTCATTGATAAAAACTGGTACATGTGTCCGCCCGTTATGAACGGCAATGGTGTGACCTACCATCTGCGGCACAATGGTTGAGGCTCTTGACCAGGTTTTAATCACCTGTTTTTGGCCTTTAGCATTCAAGGTTTCAATCTTAGTCAGAAGACTATCGGCTATAAAAGGACCTTTTTTTAATGAACGACCCATAATTCAACGCTCGTTAGTTTTTAGTTGTTAGTTGGTAGTTAATAGTTGCTAGTTTGTAGTTAGTAGTTGCTAGTTACAACCTTTAACCTGCTAACTTTAACGTTCAACTCCTTAAGAATCGCGACCGCCGCGCCCTCGCTTCGAGGATTTCCGCCTACGCCGGACAATTAAAGAACTACTTTGCTTTTTGACCTTACGAGTTTTGGCTCCCAAGGCTGGTTTACCCCAGGGGGTTACTGGACCACTTCTACCAATCGGAGCTCTACCCTCACCACCGCCATGGGGGTGATCTACCGGGTTCATTACACTGCCCCGTACTTGGGGACGACGGCCTCTATGTCGATTGCGACCAGCTTTGCCTAAACTCAAGTTTCTCGCTTCAACATTACCGACCTGTCCAATAGTGGCGTAGCATTCTTTACGCAACATCCTGACTTCACTAGAGGGCAGCTTTAGGGTGACATAGTCACCTTCTTTTGCTTGCACTTGAGCAGTTGCCCCGGCAGCACGAACAATCTGTGCTCCTCGCCCTGGGATCAGTTCAACGTTATGCACGTTTGTGCCTAAGGGAATATCCTTTAGGGGCAAGGCATTGCCTATTTCGATGGGAGAGTCAGGCCCAGATATGATGCTTGACCCCACTTCCAAACCCACAGGATGCAAGATATATCGCTTTTCCCCATCTTGATAGTAGAGGAGCGCAATCCTAGCATTCCGATTGGGGTCATACTCAATTGCTGCCACTTTTGCTGGAATATTGTGCTTATCCCGGCGGAAGTCAATTACCCTGTATAGACGCTTATGTCCGCCACCGCGATGGCGACAGGTAATAACACCGCGATTATTGCGACCTTTTTTACGATGCTTAGACTTGGTTAGGGATTTTTCTGGCTCAGTCCGAGTAATCTCAGCGAAGTCTGAGACAGTACCCTGACGAGTGCCTGGGGTGTATGGTCTATAGCTACGGATGCCCATAACAAGTATTTTTTACTTAGTTTGTCTTGACTAGTTTGTCTTGACTAGTTTGTCTTAACAATTGACAATCTACCAATTGGCAATTAATCAAATTAATAATTAGCATTTAGCAATTAGCCAGTTTTATACGTCTGGGAATAGAGTAATGGAATCTCCTGGAGCTAGGGTAACAATCGCCCGTTTGTACTGGGGTTTGTAACCTACAAATCTTCCCACTCGACGCTTTTTACGTGGCGGACGTAGGGTATTTACTGCCACCACTTTCACTTCAAAAAGACTTTCAATCGCGGCTCTAATTTGTGGCTTTGTCGCTTTGATAATCACATCAAAGACATACTTGTTCTGCTCCATCAGTAGGGTCGCCTTCTCAGTCACAATTGGGCGAATCACCAAATCAGCAAGGTCACGGGGGTTATACTCAGTCATTGTAAACCTCCTGAATTTTGGTAAGAGCCGTGTTAGTGGTCACGATTTTATCAGCGGCTATGATATCATAGATATTCAAGTTGGTGGCATAAATCAACTTGACAGTTGCTAGGTTACGGACTGACAAATAAACCTTTTCTTCTGGCTGAGCTAGGATTATGAGAACTTTTGACTCAGGCTCAATTCCCCACCGACCAATTGCTGCCACCACATCCTTGGTTTTGGGTCGTGGTAGTTGCTCAACAAATTCCTCTACCACAATCAAATCCTCGGCTCGACTCATAAACGCTGTTCTTAGAGCCAAGCGACGCTCTTTGCGGTTCATTTTCTGGCTATAGTCTCTGGGTTTCGGACCAAAGATCACACCACCACCACGCCATAGGGGTGAACGATTCGAACCAGCACGAGCACGACCGGTTCCCTTTTGTCGCCAAGGTTTGCGTCCTCCACCTCTAACTTCGGAACGAGTTTTTGTACAAGCATTGCCTTGACGAGCATTGGCCATTTGTCTAACCAGTGACCGGTGAACAATGTGGGCAGCGTTTTCTTCTTTGGCAACTCGCATCTGGAGTGTTGCCTGCCCTACTTCTTCCCCTTGCCAGTTTCGCACTGAACAATCTACCATTTGTTCTCTCCTTCTTAGGGACCAAGCATTTAGCAATTAGCTGTTAGCTTTTCAGCACTCAGTGCTAGTAGTAAAAATAAACAGTTACATATACATCAGGCTTACACCTAACGATGAGGGAGCTAATTGCTTTTTCGTTCTGACTAACGTCCGACTTTATTAGTTGGTGCAATGCTCAATAGTGTCCCTGGTTTACCGGGAACTGCACCTTTAATCAGTAGCAAATTGCGCTCTGCATCTATCTTGACTAACTCAAGTTTGCGAATTGTCACCTTGGTACCGCCGTAACGACCAGCCATTTTCTTACCTGGATAGGTACGACCAGGGGTTGTCCCTGCTCCAGTGGAACCTGGGAGGCGGTGGTTTTTGGAACCATGAGCCATCGGTCCTCGCCTGAAGTTGTGACTTTTCTGATAACCGGCAAACCCGCGACCAATGGTTTTACCGCTGACATCGACAATTTGACCAATACTGAACATATCGGTATTGACTGGCTGACCCAGTTCAAACTTACTGCTATCATCCACGCGGTACTCACGTAGGTGGCGTAAGGGTCCATTTTACTTGGCGCAACCGGTCTCGATTTCATGACGGCGGTAACGGCTTCTGCAACCTCTATCGCCAACGTCGGACCTGGTCTGGGCAATACAATTGGACCTTCCGGTAACTTTTCGTCTCTGACGCCCGCTGCAAAAATC
>NZ_JAAHFV010000193.1:0-12091 GCF_010672755.1 Moorena sp. SIO1F2 | reverse complement strand
TCCTATACTGAACTCTATAGTTCAGTATTGGCCAAGAATAAGGCATTTAAAACATAACATAATACCGTCAGGGATATAGTCCCTAAAAAAAACTTCCACCAGTTTGACTCAAAATCTTCCTCAGTGATATCTTCAAATAATCCTGGGCGCTTCTTTTTCAAGTTATTTTCAAAATACACAAATATCCCAATCCCAATTATACAGATCAACACTCCGATTAATAACCAGTGCCATGTTCTTAATGGGATGTCTTCTGATAAATAATTAAACTGAAAGCCTCCGGTTAGGCACCAATAGGCTATACTGGCAAATCCAAACATACTTAAGGACATAATTGAATGCCAAATTACCAACTTTTTTTCACGATTGATTAGAGTCATGAGATTTAATATCTTATTGAAATCCCTCTTAAAAAACCACTTAACTAAAACAAATAATGGAGCAACAAAAAACATAAGATAAATGTTTGCAAAATTTGAGCCTAGTGGGGTAGCTATCCCTCCTAGCCTACCTAATCCCAGTGAGACAAGCATTAAAAGTAACTCAGGATTGTTGGTACTTGAGTTAATCACCAAGGTGCGTTGCTCGCGCCCTAAATAGTCACCAGCAAGACCCGCTGCACAGCTGACCATCAAGTCAGTGGTGTAGGGAATTAACCAAAAGCAAAATGTTACGGCTGTAATTAAAGAAATCACCAGGAATGGGATTTCACCAATGAAGTCATGGAGCTTGATGATCCAACTGTCCATTAATTTAAACCTCGACTTAGTTTGGCAATCGTGAGTTACCCTTAAAAAAAACTATTTCATAGTTTGGGATTGATTGATATAGAGAATCCATCCACCGAGTTAGCCTAACCGTTAGTGTGATAGACTATCCACCTTAGTTAGATGTCCTTTTATGATGGCACCTGACTCAATCTTCTTTGGTCCCGTTCATCTGCAAACTAGATGGAATTGGAAACACACTGGGCTAAATGATAGTCTATGCCCCAGTAGCTAAAGAATAAAAATCTATAGTCGCGCTTTGTATAAGTCAGTGAAATCACTATCCTCTCATGGCTCACTATCAGGGCTAGAGCACTATTCTCCTTCTAGTCCCACCCCACTTCTGAGTGCAAAGCACCTTGCCAAACGCCTGATTACAACGACAGCAATAGCCCTGGCATCGGGTTTTGTAGCCCTGTGCCAACCAGTGCAAGCTTTACAGGTACAAGTTCAACCAGAAAATCCCCAGTTAGGCGATACTTTGTCAGTGGTAATTCAAACCGAAACAGTTGGTTCACCACCAACCGTTTCTATGGGTCAAAAGACCTATCCTACTTTTGCAGCAGGGACAAATCGTTATCGCGCTTTAGTACCCACTACCCCATTAGATAAACCAGGAAAATTGGTTTTACGAGTGGCTGGTGATGGTAAAGTTAACAACATAGCTGTACCACTTCAGAATCGGTCTTTCCCTGTCCAACGCATCTGGCTGTCTGGCAAAGCCTCTGCCCCAGCAACCCAATTTGAATTAAATCGGGTTGCCCAGTTTAAAAAATTATTGACCCCAGAAAAATTCTGGAATGGTAAATTCTATAGACCCAACAATGCTCGTGTCTCCAGTGTTTTCGGTGTTCGTCGCTACTACAACGGTGTCTATGCTAAAAACTACTACCATCGTGGTGTTGACTATGCCGGTCGCTTCGGTTCACCAGTAGTAGCACCAGCAGCAGGAAGGATAGCACTAGTGGGACGAGAGTCTGAAGGTTTCCGGGTTCAT
Organism: Moorena sp. SIO1F2; assembly: GCF_010672755.1. Lineage (NCBI taxonomy): Bacteria > Bacillati > Cyanobacteriota > Cyanophyceae > Coleofasciculales > Coleofasciculaceae > Moorena > Moorena sp. SIO1F2. Next base: position 10,327 of record NZ_JAAHFV010000193.1, on the reverse strand, counting down.
GGGAACACCGTAGGGATTAACCATGGTCAAGGGGTACTCAGTATCATGCTGCACTTGAGCGAAATTAAAGTTAAAGAGGGGGATTTTGTTCAAGCTGGCCAGGTCATTGGTACCATTGGTTCTACAGGTGCTTCCACTGGTCCTCATCTACATTGGGGTCTCTATGTTCACGGTAAGTCGGTTGACCCAGTACCCTGGAGATGGGAAGGTATCAATTGACCTGACCCTAGCCCATCACTTAGCTAAACCGCGAGAAGCCCCGCACTTTACCTTCATTGGGTAAGTGTCGTATGGGAAGCGCGGGGCAAGGGTCGGAACGTCGAAATGCCAATGGGCTATACTAGGGACAGTAGGGGAAACAAATTAAGAGCTAACCGCCACCTACTAGCTAAACATAGAACGAGTTGTATTGTTCCGGCGCGGAGGGGCATCCCGGAGACGAAACCGATAGATAGGGTCGCCTTAATCAATAAGATTTAACCTTTTTATCCTAAGCCTACCAACCATAAAGGCGACCCTATCCTTACGGTAACTTCTGACCGTGTCGTTAATAAAGTAACCCGTGTAACCGTTCGCGCAGCGTCGGCGAAAGCCGATATCGTTGGATGGTGTTGGTAAGAAGCCCACGCTGTACCGCGCTTGTCAGCGTCGGGAGTATGTCACCTGGATCACCTATACTATAACTAAGCCAGCACATTTGCTATCATAGATAAATCTAAACATCAAGGGTAAAGGGCTAGCCACTGTTGACGATTTTCTCCAAATATCTTGCAGTATCTCCAAAAATAGGTTAGACAATGATTAGTTTTCTAGTGTCATTGAAAACATTCTGGTTCCTTGAATTGAAGCCGAAAAGCAAACCATGATAGTGGTTGCGTTTTCTATTAAACACAGATAATTGCGCCAAGAGCGGAACAAAACCTATCTTGGCCTTGGGAGATACCCCCTGGCTGCTTAAGCAGCTTGCATTAGTGGGCTAAAATCGGCAAAGTAGATTTTGGTAGCTAAAAAGTATCGGTAAACGTAACCGGCAAGAGGGAAAAATTTTCTTTACTCTTGCCCTTTCCCTATTGGTTAGCTGTTAACTTGTCCTTCCCTTAGGATTTAGTGGTTATTGACCACTACTCCATAAATTCCTCGTGTTTGTAGCTAGTCATAGGCTAAAGCCCTATGGCTAACTTACTCCTACTCTTTTTTTGATTTTACTAGGAAATCCCACTAACCACTGACTCCGCTTCACGAAATCCCCCAGATTCACCCATCGGGATCAGCTTAATCAGATAAAGACGAAGCTAAATTCCTAGATTATACTATTAATTATTTTGACCATTAAATCAATAGCTATTAAATCTACTCATGAGAATTGAGCAAATTGTAGAAAAAGCGTTGAAAGATGGCTACTTAACTCCCCTGATGGAGAGTGAGGTCGGTCGCCTTTGTGACACAGCTTCGGAACTCTCCATTGAAGAATATATGGCATTAGACAGACTGATGGGGGCGCTTCTATGTGGTGAGGTGGTTACAGCTGCTCGCAAGCAGTTTATCAATGTCATGGAAGAGTTGGTATTAAGCGAAGCAATTGATCAATTTACCAAGATAGAAGACAAGAGCGATCACTTTCTGGAGCTAGGAGATATTGCTGCCTATGCCCTCAATAGACTGCCCCCTCTCTATGCCACTACCGAAAAAGGTGCTCAATACCAGCGTAAAAGAGCAAAGCAAGACCTAATGGATTTAATTAACCATCAAGTCAAGGATGCCATAGCCAAATATCTAGAGCGACCTGATTTTGGCGGTGATCGCCAAGCAATCGGCAAAAAAAACAGCGATCTGATGGAACAGATTAGTAATATGTTAGAGGAGTTTGCACCACACTTTGAGCCAAAGCCTCAGGGCTCAAATGGATTACGTTGAGTCAGTGTTAACAGGTGATGGTTAAAAATCCCTTTTCAATGGCAATTTTTCGGTTGAGATGTTTAATCTCTCACAATGACTGGTGTTCCTAGACTTACCTGCTCATACAACTGTTTAATATCCTGGTTGAGCATCCGTAAGCAGCCGTGGGAAACCGCTGTGCCGATTAGCTCTTCTTCATCAGTGCCATGAAGCCCGATTTGATGGTGCCCGTCAGACCAAAAACCAATCCACCTTTCTCCTAAAGGATTATCAGGTCCAGGAGGTATGAGTTCACCAGTAATCGGTTCTTTCCAAATAGGGTTGGGTTGTTTGCGAATAATTTTGAAACTGCCAGTGGGTGTATCCCAACCGGGTTTACCAATAGCAATTGGGTGGCTCTGGAGCAATTGTTCTCCCCAGTACAAGTAGACCGTAGTATCACTCAAATCCACAACTACCTGGTAAGTAATAGCAGCAATTGCATCAGTAAAATAAGAGGTGGCTGGTAAAACCTTGGGAATTTTTGATTTCAGTCTCTTTAGCGTTACCTGAGGTTTGATCAGATCTGAGGCTGTTTTTTCGGATGACAACGGTTCCAGTTCTGGGTATACTGAAGAGGTTTTTGTCAGCGTCTTATCTGTATCGAGTCGTGCTATGGTCAACCGAGAGGTTGCTGGCAAGACCTGGCTAATCTCAGGTGTAAGTTGCTTCAGCTTAAGCTGTGGTAGTGTAGCTGAGATTAACAATCCTGCTGACCCAAAGCAAAATATCATTAAGCTAGTGTTAATTGAGTTGCTTATGGCCATAATTAATTTATTTAATAGTTAATTAATTGGAAATGACTAGTTAATTTAATAGTTAATTGGCTGTTTGCTGGCTCAGTCCACTACAAGCGTGAAAATGTAAGATAGACTAGTGCTCGATGAGCGGGAACCAATCGCAGAAGTTGGGAGTCAATGAGAGGAAGAAAGTTTTAGAAGCTATTCCAATCATGAGTCAACCAATTTCTCTATCCTGGTCAACAGAGGTAACACTTCCTCAACTGCCGGTGCAACCTGAGAAACTCTCTAACTATGATTTGGTTTTACGCTGTCAGGAAGGGATGAGTCCTGACCGCACAGCCTTTGCTGAGCTACTACGTCGGTATCAGTCCCACGTGGATAAGATTTTGTATCACTTGGCACCAGACTGGCAAGATCGGTCCGATTTAGCCCAAGAGGTGTGGATTAGGGTTTACCGTAATATTAAACGACTTAATGAACCAGTCAAGTTCAAAGGTTGGTTAAGCCGTATTGCCACCAATCTGTTCTATGATGAGCTCCGCAAACGCAAGCGGGTAGCCCACCCCCTGTCTCTGGATGCACCACGTCATATGGATGATGGCGATATGGATTGGGAAATTGCTTCAGCAGAGCCTGGTCCAGAAGAAGATATGACGACCAGAGAGTTTTATGAGCAACTGCACAAGGCAATATCAGAGTTGCCAGAAGTGTTTCGTACTACCATTATCCTTAGGGAAATCGAAGGTATGGCTTATGAAGAAATTGCCGAAATTACTGGCGCTTCTCTCGGAACCGTTAAGTCTAGAATTGCTAGAGCAAGAGCGAGATTGCAATCTCACCTGCAAGCTTATCTAGATTCCTAAACATCAGTATAGTTACTTAATAATATATCAAATCTTTACAAGGCTTGCTTAATCATATCTTTATCTAAATCCCATAATTTGAGAAGACAAGCTTGTTCAAATCTTTATCTAAAGCGCCGGATTTCCTGTATTGGTTATTCCCTTAATATAAAAAATATGGGAGATCTAGTGTGGGGAGTTTACGATGACTCGTTGGTGATGAGAAAATGACCTCTAAATTTAACCCTGATAACACTTATGGGCAGGAATCTGCCAAAGATATGGATTCCCTCAAACGCAATCGCTTTCAATTAATCAGTGCCTACGTTGATGGGGAAGTAACATCAGCAGAGCGCTCTGATGTGCAGCAGCTATTGGCAACTGACCCAGAGGCCAAACGATTATACAATCGACTGCTGATGCTACGTCAGGCATTCCGAACCATGCCCGTCCCACCAACAGAGCAACCAGCTGAAGAACTGGTACAGCAAGTTTTATCAAAGATTGACCGCCGCCGGAATCGCCGAAAATTCGTTTGGGGTGGTGCTGCCCTTGCTGCCATGTTTGTCGGTGCAGTTTCGATGATTGTGCCTAATGGACCCTCACCAGTGCCACAGATGGCCACTAACCCAACTCCATTGCCAAAAGCAGAACCCCTCAGGATTGCTCTGAATCGACCGCTGCTAGAGATACCATTAGCTCCAGTGTCATCTCCTAGACCGTCAGGGTTAACACCAGAAGTTAATGGAAATGTCAACAATCTTAATTTGAATTAAATTAAATTGAGATAAATGGTTATTGCCTCAGCTTGGAACTAATCACCATTTCAGTGTTTAGCTTTTTCATTGTTTACCTTGTAGTTTCCTGATCAACTCATAAAATGGCTCCCAATTATCTTGCTGAGTAATTGGCTCCCAAACTGCTTCAATGACAGGTCTGAGTAAAGCAGTTTGCGGATTCTTATCTCGCAGAAGTGCTGACATATCCTTGAGCTGATCAACTGATAAATTTTGTAAAAGGTGGTGGTATAAATTGCGCCAATCTGCTAGGGATGAATACTGAGCATCTGACTCCCAAAAAGATTCTCGGCTCATTATCTGAGTAACATCATCTCGCCAACTCTTATCAAACTGTTGGGCTAATTCAGCAAAGAAAGCGTGATAACCAACCTGAGTATCTTGCAGGAACTGAATCGTTAACCTCAATAACTCTGACTCTTCCGATTCTGGCAACTGTTCAAATCCCAGTTTATTCAGCATCAAGTGCCGATAATTGCGGTAATAATGTTTCCCAAACTCCCCTAAACCTGCTTCCATCTCCGATGTTGGGATTACCATCCCTAACGGTTTCTGAAGCATTTCTAAATTTAACTGACAAATTCCAGGTTGATTGCCATAACTGTAGCGCCTGTAATAGTCAAAGTAAGCAGCGGTAAACTGAGGGTCATAGGTGGGGATAAAGGCGAATGGTCCATAATCAAAACTTTCTCCAGTAATCGACATATTGTCGGTATTTAAGACAGCGTGACAAAAACCCGCTGCCATCCACTGGGCTGCTAATCGAGCCACTCGTTCCACCAACTCAGCGTAAAACTGAGCATACTGCTCCTGTTTCTTATCCTCCCTGAGGGGGATTATGCTTGGGTAGTACTGCTCAATCACATGGTCTAATAGCTTCTTGATTAAATCCGGACGCTTAAAGTAATGCAGTCGCTCAAAGGTACCAAACCGGATATGGGAACGGCTAAAACGTACTATAACTGATGAGCGAGTTGGAGAAGGTTCATCACCTCGCCACAGTTGCTCTCCAGTTTCAATCAGGCTCAGACAGCGGGAGGTTAAAACTCCAAGATGGTGCAACGCTTCAGCTGCAAGTACTTCCCGCACCCCTCCTTTGAGGGTCAGTCTACCATCAGCAGTTCGGGAGTAGGGTGTGGTGCCAGAGCCTTTCGTACCGAAGTCGTAAAGTTCCCCATCGATTCCTCTTACTTGACCATAGAGAAAACCTCTTCCATCCCCTAGTCTAGGGTTATATTCACCAAATTGATAGCCGTGGTAGCGCAGGGCTAAAAAAGGTCGAACTCCCTGAAATTTACCGAAAGCTTGGATAAAGTCTTGGTCATTAGTGTCTTGGGGATTTAACCCAATACGGGGTAACAATTGGTCGTTACGAAACCGCAGGATATGCCTAGGAAATTCTGCTGCTGCTACTTCGTCAAAATAGTCATATCCGAGGGATTCTAAGGCTGGCTCGTAGTTGAGAGATAGAAACATATCGATCAGGGTTTTGTAGCTGGCACGGGAATAGGTTTGCAAATGAATAGTTTTTTAGTTACCACAAAGACCCAAAAAATCACAAACATCCTAAGATTATAAACGAAGGAAGAAAGCAGATTTGATCTAAGATATGCCTAATTCTATAATGTTCCAGGAAGATGGGTATGTAGTTCTCGAAACTAATCAGCCAGAGGTGATTCTGACTGCAATGGAGTTAAAGTCAAAGTTAATGGCAATCTTGGCAAATCGTCAGGATGATTTGCCAAGGGATTTGCAGCATTTGACCTCTTTAGAGGAGCAAGGACAGTATTTGATGGAGACCAGCTGTGAATTAGATGTAGGACCTGGAGAGTATTTACAATGGTATGTAGTGCGCCTCTAAAAACTATACCGGCAACAGAACAGCAACCCTGAGCGCCGATGTCTAGGCAACAACTCGGCGCTCAGGGTCACGGGGCGGTATATGACAGACTGTTTAAAGTGAGAATCCCCGTCTAGGTAACAGTGGGGAGCTTTAAAGGTAAGGTCTTTAGACGCTGGTGGTTTCTTCGGGTATTGCCACTAGTGCTACATCCACCTGGTCTTCTTCAAGTTCGGTTAAATCTACTCTAATACCAGGTCCAAAGAAGTTTTCCAGTTTTTCCTGCTTTTTGAGCCAAGTCTCAAAAGGAATTAGTGGGGAGTCAAATTCGAGAATTAAGGCATAAGCACCATCCACCGAAGTTTCTCGTAACCCCATCAACACAGGTCTTTCTTCATCAGTAGGAGATAAACCAAGGCTTTCCAAGGAACTATCTAGATGGGCTTCTTGACCATAGCGATATCGCATTACGTCTTTGCGAATCTGGTTTTGGATTGGGGTGGCGCTTTGCTCTCGCAGCGTCAGGACTTCAGGAATTGTTGGTTGGCTTAATTCCACAGGCTTTAACTCGGCAGCTTTGAGGGCAAGACCTCCTAGTAGAATCGGAATTCCATAAAAGAATCCCACTAGATTCAGGGTGGCATTATCGGTAGCGTAGGCAACAAAGCCGATTACGGTCAGTAATCCACCAATGACTAGACCTACAGTTCCTAGGGAAGTTCGGGGTAACATTATTTAGCTATGTAACAGAAATAACTCCAGTTTTATTATCATAGAGTGGTGGTCAAGTCATAGAAGTTGACAAAATTACCAATATATGGTTTTGGGTGAATTTTATCCACTCCTATCTGCCCTATCCCCCATCTTCCCATCATTACATCAACCCAATACTCTGATTACTGGCTTGACCGATATTCCCGACTCCAGGCAAGTAAGAACGAATTAATAATTGCACCAAGTCTTTCTCTTAAATACCTTATTCCCCCTTTTTATGATAAAATCTGATCGTTATCATAAAATTATTGTAAATAAGAGACAGTCAAAAATGGAGTTGGAAAAAATTAAGGAGCGAATTACCTTAATCACGAGTAAACGGGAATCCTTGTTACGGCTTCTGGAGCAACCCGATTTGGGAACCCTCAGAATTGATGTTAATCAGGCTCTGGAAGAACTCGATGATCTAATCGATGAATTTAAGCGTACTTTCCCCGAATAGAAAGGCTAACTGATTCCTAAAAAAATTGGCGTTGCTGATTAATTGAATAACTGAAGGTAATAAATAATTAGGAAATCAGCTGACTATAATTGCATAATTCCTTAGTTTAGCAGCGCCTTATTTTAGTTTTCGTTTCTCAGCTGATTTTAGCTAGTGGTTGTAGACAGTTAACTTTATCCCTCCCCATTTTCCTAACTAAATTAATTAGATCTGAGGTGGCAACATCTTTCCTACAGAAGATATCAACGGGAGCAGTTTGGCTCATCACCTCAATTTGGGGGTCTTCTACTGAAGAGTAGGCAATAATTTTCGTGTCTGGCTCTAGACTTTTGATCCGGGTGGCTGCACTGAGACCATCCATCATAGGCATTTGTAGATCAAGTACTATAACATCCGGGCGATGGCACTCTACCATATCAATGGCTTCTTTCCCGTTACTAGCAAGAGCAACTATCTCAATATTCTCCTGAGCAGAAAATGCTAACTGAAGGCTATATCGAGTTAATTCATGGTCGTCAACTACAAGAACTCGCAAGGCAGGATGCTCACAGGAAAACATAGGAAGACACTGATCATTGTTTGACTTTTTCAGTCTAATAAGTTAGATTGTAACATTTTATCTACCTTTCGAGATAATCAACTGATCATTTCATGAATTTATTACATTGACTACAATATCAATTTACATTGATACCTAGGAGCTGATCTGACCAAAAAAGTGGGTCTCAAGCCTGGCCTTTGGCCACGCTACGCGAACGCCCTTCTAGGGCGACTTTTCCAGAGATAATGTACAATGAGAGTGTAGCCTAGCACAGGCAGGATTCGTCGGTACTGCCAAGCTCCCCAACGACAATTACGGGCAGGATGCCCGTTCCACGCAAGATGCTAGTACACGAGGCGCGAAAAACCTCGATAAAACGCATGGATCCTAGCGGATACCGACAAACCGGTAAAGTCAACTTTCAATAATTAGCGTACCGTGGGGCACACGGGAACGTACTTAAACGCTTAGGGAGACAAGCCCACTGGGGTTAGTTAAATTAAGCTCGATATTTGGTTTTTAAACGGATATCTGGCTTAAGTATTGCCTTTGCTGGATAACTGATTTTAAGGCGTGTCGTAGAACTAAGAATCCCCGCGCCTTCAGGCCGGGGAGTGTCAAATACTATCGACTCTCCCACACCCCTATCATATCAAGTTAGGTTTAATACCCATAATCAAAATGTGGACCGATCCAGGCACCGGGAAATCCAAAGATGGGCAGATGGGCAGATTTTTATTGATGGTGTGTCCGAACAGTTAAAACTTGGGGGGGTGTCGAGTCTGGGGGATAGAGAAAATCGACTTGCACCAGTCGCTGGTCAAGGGGTGGCATCTGCAACCTAACTTGGGCTACCCCCTGCTCACCACGCCGTTGTACCAAATGCACATAGCGCGTCCGAGGTAAACCTTGATCATCCTTATAGCTCAATTGCACTGTCCCCCGGAAAAATATTTGCTTAGCTGGTGCCTTTAAAAACCTTAATCCTCCCTGGATTTGATCTTGTTTAATTGGTGTCTCAATAGCCAGGGTGACCGTTTGAGTATCCCGGGTGGGATTAATCAGTGGCAAGGTCAGGCTGTATTGCACCCCATAGTTACCATGGGCAAAATAGGCGGTATCTGGATAACGGACTAACATCGGCGCACTCTGAATTTGACCAGTACCTAACCTGCCGTGATGGAGGGTACTCAGTCCGTAGGAAAAGGCTTTTCCCGGTTGCGGAATAGTTAGAGATTGAGCAGTAGGATTATCCACTAACTGAGCTTGCCATCTAGAGCCTCGGGCTACTCCTGCCACTCGACCGTAGATAATTGAACCACTAGTAGCCATCGGAGCAGTCGGGGCGCGATCGCGTGGTCCGGCTAACTCTCCTTGCTCTAATAAATTCTGCCATTGAGCTATAGTAGGAGAGCGTTCATTGCCATCACTATCTAAAGGTGCATACTGAGCAAGACTAGCGGCGTATACCTTTCCATCACTGTATAACCGCATCAAAGTTGAGCGACCATTAATCGGTGGTGTCAAGGTTCGCACTGGAATTGGCAGATTCAGCAACATGCGGCTTTGCTGAGCCTGAATCACCAATTGGGCAGGAAATCCGTCTTGCCTACCTCCACGCAGGATATCACTCATCACTCGGCTACCAGGCCCAGCATAAACTCTACCGGAAGAATTATCTAATTGGGAGGGTAATTCGATAAATGGTGCATCAGGCTGACTCAGGTAACTAGCTGCCTCAATAATATCGACTGTTACTGGTTCTTTGCCCGGATTGTAGAGGATAATCCCCAGATAAAGGGTGCGCAAATCCTCTAGGGTGGGTGCTTTGGCAACATGGTGGGCAAAGATATCAAAGCGCCCTTGAAATGGAAAGTTTAAGTGAGCCCCTGGGTTGCCTTTGTCAGAAGGGGGAAATGTGGACAGTAAAATTCCTTCAGTCTGTACTAGTTCGGGACTGTTGCTGTTGAATACGGGTACATTATCTAGTTGTCCTGGTAGAGGGCGTATTTCTTGGAGTTGCACGATTTCTACTTGAGGTGTTGGTGCTGGGGTGGCTTGAGCCAGGGTGAAATTTAGTAAAAATGGCAGCATGGATAATGGGGTTTTAGTTAAACCAAAAGTGGTTAAACCATAAAGACGCGAACAGGCCAAGATTTGGATCAGGGTGCCATCTGCTAAGTTCAGAAACTCTGTTAGTTACAGGTTTTTAGTCACAGGTGTTGGCTAACTGGGAATTCTGAGTTTTAGTGATGTCAGCTGGAATTTTCCAGTATGGCATGGGAATATATTGAATCTATAACTATGACTTTTCTTTACCACCAAGTTTCCCTTGCCCAACTTTCCACCAAGGCACGTTCTGATCGCACACGCTGGCAGTCAGGAACTGAATTAGCTATGGTTACCTATGGGA
>NZ_JAAHFV010000192.1:0-12109 GCF_010672755.1 Moorena sp. SIO1F2 | reverse complement strand
CGCTTAGGCGCTCTTATCTCTAAGAATACAGACAGAAAAACTAAATTATTATGACCTTCTTTAGCAGGCAATAATTAATCCTCAGGCTTAGGATAGCTCCTGCTGATCATTCCCTTTTATTGGTTCTATTCATATAGGTATCAAAACTATCAGACTCACTGGTTGGACTCCTGCTCCCATCTTAGCCATCGTCAATTTTATAATATAAATACTTGATATGCTACCTTCTTTATTATTGATGATAACTTTGGTCAAAATACCATTCCATAACGATGGAAATTTGCGCTAAATAAAAAACAATGAAGCCAATATTTATTTAAATAAATTACTCTCTGGATACTTTAAGGGATTAACTGCACTGACCACTAGATTCGTAGGCAGATACATAAACGATGTAAATAGATTCATAAATGGCACTCCTGCTGTTATTTTAGATACTTTTTTAAGTGTTGATGTTTTCCTAGCGATGCATCGCTATATTATAAGGGTATATATTTTATATATAGTTATAAATGAGTTGTGAACGGAAAACTAGCTGAAAGTCTTATTTCAAGAGGGTGCTTTGTTCACAAATCAAATGGAAACTATATAAGACCATAGGCAAAAATTGAGTCGAGCTATGTTACCATGCCCAACTACCTGTTTTTCTAAAGGAACTAACGGAAAGCTTATCAGAAACAGCTATTAATTTTCAATTATATAATTTTAAAGATTGTGTGAAGTAAATGTGAAAATATAGACTTATTATAACACTCTATAGGGAAATCGGAAATCCTTACCTAGCTAGGAGCTAGTTTTGGTAAATAATACTGGATTAATCAGCTATAGAATTTATAAGCTGTTGAGGAAAAAATGAGCACGGATTCTTTGAAGGCTTTTGCCCTGCTCTAACGGTGTTTGAAAATTAACAGTGTTGCCGAATTACCTCCAAACTTCAGCAAAGCGATGCAGCGTGGTCTTGGGGAGCCAATGCGGTCTTGGGGGGAACCCCCATGAGCAACTGGCATGGAAACCCCCACTCGCGCTTTGCATGGCTGACAGGGGGTTATAAACCTGGATTTGGAATCAGGCTATCAAGGAAAGGGCTCTCCTAACTATCTTGACTTAAGTGGTTAGCCCAAAATAAAAAATCAGTAAAGACTTTGTGAATAAATTTGTGAATAAATGGTAAAGAAAAGGGGGAGATAAGACCCAGTAAGGCTTACAAAAATAAGCGATCGCAACAGCACGGTGCTTAGTCCAACGTTACCGCAGGGGATACTCACCACACTCCGTACTCAGCATTCCTTCAGTACTAAGTTTGGTAAACCAGAGGAATTCAGAACCCTAAAATCTTACCCAATTACCCCTAAAGTAAAGGAAAAGCCCACTTTTGGGTAAGATGTTTGATGGTTTTTGGTGATGATGTGTGATGCCGCGATGGTTTTGGGAACGCTGTAATTGTAATCAAGAACGGTAGGGATGGGTAAACCGGGGATGGGACAATGGCGGACAAACAAAACTCTTAAGCTTAGACCTGATTGGCTGATCGCTTTATTTATAGCACTACGCATTCAGATGTTTGACATTCCTAAACTCCGAAACGTAAGTAATCGCTTACTTCTGACTTCTGACTTCTGACTTCTGACGCTAAGCGTAGCGCTATATATACCATTTTCCGAGAGTCAGTGAACTTCTGCTATGGTCAAAGCCCCAATTCCTCACTCCTACCAGTGGCTAAAACTTTACCAAATCTTGACAGTTATAGTGTGTTAACTCATCTAGATTCAACATACATTCAAGAAGAGAAGAATGATGTGAATCTGTGCTGTTAATACCGATACAGTGTACTATCAATTCCTATACAAATAGATGAGTTACCAAGTTCCGGTCAAAGTTCCTTTCGTTTCACTAGCTCAACAACACCGACCTATTCAAACTGAGCTAGACCAGGCAATTCAAGCTGTAGTGCAGCAGGGAGATTTTGTTCTTGGTAAAGCCTTGATGAATTTTGAGACAGCATTTGCGGCTGCTTGTGGTGTCGAATACGGTATCGGAGTGGGATCTGGGACCGATGCGATCGCACTCGGATTACAAGCCTGTGGCATTAGTGCTGGGGATGAAGTGATTTGTCCTGCTAACACCTTTATCGCTACAGTGATGGGGATCATAGCTGCTGGTGCTACGCCAATTTTGGTGGATTGTAACCCCCGTACTGCCCTAATTGATCTCAATACTGCCAAACAAGCAATTACAGAGAAAACCAAGGCAATTGTCCCTGTGCATCTTTACGGTCAGATGGTATCCCCGAGTGAGTTAATCGCATTTGCTGATGCCCACAACTTACTGATTTTTGAAGACGCAGCACAAGCTCACTTAGCAAAGCGAGAGGGTTATTATGCTGGTTCTGTGGGCAAGGCGGCAGCATTTAGTTTCTACCCCAGTAAAAACTTGGGTGCCTTTGGTAACGGTGGCATGGTAATCACTAATGATGCTACGGTGGCAGAAAAAGTGCGATCGCTTCGTAATTACGGAGCACCTCGTAAATATTTTCATACCGACATCGGCAAAAATAGCCGTTTAGATACGTTACAAGCTGCTATCCTCAATGTCAAACTGCCTTATTTGACTGAGTGGAACCAGTCACGCTACTGGGCAGCTGGGCAGTACGACAATTTACTCAAGGCTTTGGAAGGTCAAGGGATTGTGCCCATAGAAAACCACAGCGGGCCAGGTCATGTCTACCACCTTTATGTGATTCGGGTAGGTAAACAATGTCCCTTTAACCGACAGACCATCCAGGATGCTCTGGCCTCAGTGGGAATTCAAACTGGTATTCATTATCCAATTCCTTGCCATCTCCAGCCAGCTTACAAGTACTTGGGATATCAAGCCGGTGACTTTCCCCATGCCGAAGCTCTGTGCAATGAGATTTTATCTCTACCAATTTATCCCAACTTGAGCAAGGAGCAGATTGAGCAGGTTGTTGATGGGTTAGCTAATTTATTAGGCGTGCTTGAGCCATTAGTTATTAATCATTAAACTATGCAAATTGGACGCAAAATTCCTATTGCCATTGATCGCTATCTACTGGACGGTTGTATCATCGCTTTACTAGTCATTATTTATGGTCCTGTGCTGATGCATTGGTATAATGGCTGGCTCAACAAAAGTATCAGCATTACCCATGAATACTTTAGCCATGGTTTGATTGGGCTACCGTTTGCTGCCCATATTGTTTGGACGAACCGACGACGGTGGCATAAGCTGACTGATACAGCCCATCCCTTTGGTGTAGTGTTACTGATAATTGGAGCAGTAAGCTATCTTAGCGGTCAATCAGAACTGGTAAATTTATCCTTTCCCATAGTTTTAGCTGGTCTTTGCCTATGGTTAAAAGGGATTCCTGGCTTTAAGCTGCAAAGTTTTCCCCTGCTGCTGGTGGTTTTGGCAACTCCAACAGCAGTTCCCTATTTAATTGAACCTTATATCTTGCCCCTACAACGCTTTATTGCTGCCATGGCTGCCTTTATTCTGACTCAGTTTGGCATAGATGTCACACTAGAAGGGATTAACTTGTTCGTAAGTGAACGAATTGTGGAGGTAGCGCCCCACTGTGCTGGTCTTAAGATGTTATTTACTTGCCTGTATGTGAGTTTGATGTTGCTTTACTGGAGTGGTGCTATTGAGTCACGCCTAAAGACTATTTGGCTGCTATCCGGTGCGGTGATTATAAGTGTTAGTGCTAATATTGTCCGCAATACTGTGCTGACCTTTTTCCATGGCAGTGGGCAAGATCAGGCATTTCATTGGCTCCATGAAAGCTGGGGCGGCGACCTGTATTCAGCGATGATGTTAGTGATGCTGGTTCTATTAATGAAGTTCATTGAAAAATACTTCCCCTCAGACCCTAACTTGACTCCCTTGGCTAACCATCAAGATTAAACGTTATATAGCAGTTCTCAATGGGGTGAGATAAAAACTCCTGGATTTTAGGGAGTAGGGAATAGGGAGTAGGGAGCAGGGGTAAGAAACTTGAAGGTACCTCATAAGTCTGAGAAAGGCTAGAGAATGATGAAATCAGTAAGTTTAATTAAGTTAATCCAGCCCTGGCAAATCTCCAGGGGAGTCTTACTGGTGTTGCTGTTAGTCTTGGTAATAATGGGAGCAGTACCGGGTTACTGGACAGGAAACTGGCCTTGGGCAAAACTGCCACCAGTGACTAACCTCCAAAAGATAAAAGCTATCCGCAAGACGGGAATAGAACTATCTGACTGGCAAACTGTTAAGCAACAAACCATCAGGATTGGCGGCCATAAATGGTCTTTGCAGTTCATAGAGCAGGATCAGCAAAAACCAGTGTGGTTATTTTTGCTTCCCCAAAATGGTCCTAAATCCCAGCCACAGGTGGAATGGGAAGATATTAGCGGATTTATGAGACAACGATTGGGACAATGGAAGACGGATTCTTATCGCCATATCAAGTTTGTGGTCAACGGATCTGATGTTGAGGGGAAGACCCAGGCTGATCCGACCATCACAACCCACCCCAAAAGCCACCCCAAAACCGTTGTTAACGCCCGTTTCTTTCGTGCCTGGAATCAGCGGCAAACCTTCGCTATAGTACAATGGTATGCCTGGCCAGAGGGTGGTAATCCTGCTCCTAGCCGTTGGTTCTGGGCTGATCAACTGGCTCAGTTACACCGCAAACGGGTGCCTTGGGTTGCGGTAAATATCCAAATTCCCATAGAACCTTTGGGTGATATTGAAAATTCTAGGCCAATAGCCGAATCTCTCAGTAAAATGGTTCAAACTGCTTTGATGAGCGATCCTTTTGCGGAGGAAGCTAGTAGTATACAAAGTATGAAGGATCAACAATCAAAGATCAAGGCTCAAGGATGAAGGATGAAGAATGAAGGCTCAAAGATGAAGGCTCAAGGATCAAGGATGAAATGGGTTTATTGCTGGAACACTTAGGGTTGACTAAAAAGTTTATCCACAACTAGAAGTTAAACCTCAGACTTGCCACTTCAGACTTGCCACTTCAGACTTGCCACTTCAGACTTTCTACTTCCCACTTCAGACTTGAGATTTCAGGCTTGAGATGATACGTGACCATTGGAAAATGACAACTGACACCCACAGGTTTGGCAACCAAGTTCTGAATTTATCTTTCTTTGGGGGTACCGTCTTATTCTGGCTGGTTAGTTCTGGAGTCTGGGTTAGCCCTGGTTTGGCTAAGCATGTCGGAAATTTACCGACATCGGTTCCAAATCTTGGGGATGGGATTAGCGATCGCGCTCAGTTGCCTACGTTTAGTTCCATTGAACCGGAAACAACGGAAACAGTTGAATCAGGGGAAAGGGAAACGACTGAACAGGAAAGCTCTGAGACCACCCCTGAGACCACCCCTGAGACCATAGAGGTAACGGAAACGTTGCCACCGCCACCACCGTTGAGCAACCCTGAACCCGTCTCAGAGGAGAATCGACTGGAACAGTTGGAGGAAATGTTACCTCCTTTGGGCTACCCAGAGACTCTGTCACAGGTGAGTCCATCTGATGAATTTAATCGCCACTACCTAGGGCGAGAAGATGTAATCGCAGTGAGTGTGACAAACTTTCCGAATCTGGCTTTTCAAAGTGCTATTGATTCTGACGGAAATATTGTGGTACCGCTGTTCGGTAAGCTACGAGTGGTGGGACTTACTCTAGAGGCGGCTCAAGATTTAATTCAAAAGGTCTTAAATGAATTTGTGATTGATCCTGAAGTAGTTGTGAGCCTACTGAGTACACCGGCTGTTCAGATTACGGTGAGTGGTGAGGTGTTTCGACCAGGCTATTACCCCCTCCCAGCAGGAACTCAACCGAATCAAGCCCTTACTGCTGCGGGTGGTACGACTACGATTGCTGATTTGCGGACTATTTTGATTCGTCGTAAGTCGGTGGTGAATAATTCCATCATTGAGCGAGAAATTGACTTGCTGACACCGCTGCAAAATGGGACAACTCCATCGGAATTGAACCTCCGGGATGGGGATGCTATTATTGTGCGAAAGTTGGAGGTGGGTAATACTACCGATTATGATAGGCAGCTGGTAGCTCGTTCTAATCTAGCTCAACAACAAATCAGCGTTCGAGTGTTGAGCTATCCTAATGGCACAATTGGCAACTTGACATTAGCTAATGGTAGTACGTTTATTGATGCCTTAACAGCAATTTCTCCTAACCCAGATGATGCTGATTTGGATAGCATTGCCTTAATTCGTTTTGATCCAGAACAGGGCAAAGCGGTGACTCAAAAACTAGACGGGGAAAAGCTACTAAAGGGTGATGTTTCCCAAAACGTACCACTTCAAGATGAAGATGTGATCGTGGTGGGTCGAAGTCTTATTGCTAAGATTTCTGCCGCTCTGAGTGTAGTGACTCGACCCTTCAACGATTTTCTGGGATTCCGGAGGTTTTTTGAGGAAATACCAGAACTGTTTTGATAAGGTTGGGGTATGACGGGAGCAGAAATCGATGGAAGCTCTCCCCTGGTGGGTTAGCTTTTCCATCGACAGCACAAAAATCTCCGGATACCTTAATGAATGGACAGAAAACTCCAGTACCTGTCTCGGTTTGTAACTGGTGCTCCGAGTCCCTGTTGACTCAGCGGTAAAAATAGGAATAGGCTACAGGATTTTTCGATCACAAAAATCAAAAAACGCGGAATCCCCGTCTTTTTAAAGCGGGGAGGAAGCGTAATAGCGCGCTTTTAGCCGTCAACTATAATTAAAGAAGACTGAAATAGGCAAAGGCACTCTTAACTTCAGAGTAACGGCTAGGCCAGTAAGTCAGTGTCGGCGAGTGATGCGCAAAACGAAGTATTGGGGCTGTCCGAGAATTGACTCGGTTGTAGAAGCTACGAATGCGAGCAATCCCTCGCATTCGTAGAGTAAGCCAGCCTGGAGGTTCGGCGGTTGACCCTTGGATTCGATTAATTTGGAGTCTAGGCGCGTCAAGTATGCTAGGGCTACTGAAAACCAACGTTCTGAAGTCTGGGCGAAAGCCCCCGTGCTTCAGCCGGGGGTAAGCTTACTGCTGCCTTAACAATAGCGAAAATTACTTATGACTCCCCCTTTTGTCACACGTTACCTGATTGCTCTCAATCAGCATAAGTTAATCGGCTTTGCCACGTTTTTCCTGATTACTGGCATATCGGGGATTGTGGCTATACAGCCAACGCCAGCTCCTATTTATCGAGCTGAAGGTCGTTTGATATATACCACTCCTGTTAAGGTATTTTCCCAGACAGGGGTAGAGATTTCAGAACAAGGTAAACAATTGCTGACACAGGGAACGCTGCTGGCAGACAATGTGGTTAAGGAAGTAGCAGCTGGGATGCAAGTCAGCTCCAAAGACATTGTTAAAAATACACAGGTGAAATTGCCAAAAGAAGGAGCACAATTTATTTCGGTAATCTATAGGGATAAGAATAAGGAAATTTCTGCAGCCATCGTTGACATGCTGATGAAGAAAATGGTGGAACAGAGCCGTTTTATCAACACATCACAACTAAGACGGATTATTGAAGTGATAGAAGAACGTTTACCTAAGGCGGAGGCGGAACTAAGGGAAGCGGAACAAAAACTGGAACAGTATGACCGCCTACAAGGACCAGCTTTATTTGCTGCTAAAGATGGCACCTTAGTGGGTGGGATTACTGGTAGCCAACAGCAACAACGTAGTCTGGAGATACAGCTAGAGGGGGTTGAGGCTCAATATTCTAGCCTAATCGAACGGCTAGGTTTGACCCCTGACCAAGCCTATACGTCTTCTGCCCTCAGTGCTGACCCGATCATTGCTAGTCTGCGAGCTCAGATTCTGGATACTGAGACACAGATGGAACTGCTAAAGGGGCAGTTGCGTCCGCAACATCCAACTATGATTGAGTTGCGCAAACAGCAACAGACTTATGAGACCTTACTTCAGGCACGTGGGGCTGAAGTTCTCGGTGGTAATGGGTTTACCTCTCCATTGCCCAGTCAAATCCGCCAAGACAGTACCCTGGACCCAGCACGGCAGGCACTGGCTAATCAGTTGGTAGCTCTGCAAACCCAGCGGGAATCACTTCAACGGCAGTTGGCAGCTACCCAAAAAACGGAACAGGAACTAAGACAGCAATATCAGCAGCTGCCCAATAAGCAGCTGGAGCGAGGGCGACTGGCTCAGCAAGTTGCTTTTAAGCAGGAATTTTACAATAAGTTGCAGGTAGCATTAGCAGATAGCAAAATAGCAGAGGCGGAGACTGAGAGTAGTCTTGCGATCGCTGGAATTGCAGAACCGAAAGCAATAATGACCCAGACAGCAAGTAATCCGATCGTTACCTTGGCAATAGGTGGTGTAATCGGTATTGTAGTGGGTGCTGGTGTGATTCTGCTGCTATCAACCCTGGATAATACCTTATACACGCCAGAGGATGTTAAGCCCATACTTCGGGACAATGGTGTGCCATTACTGGGGGATTTACCGACAATCGGTCTCAAGTCCTACCGGGGTGAAGTTGCTATAATCACCCGACCAGAGGCTTTGGAGTTAGAGTTCTACGAACGGTTTCGCACTAATCTTCGTCTGCGGGAGGAACCTGCGGTAAAAGTGGTGTTGGTGACTAGTACAGCAGCGAATGAAGGAAAGACGATCGTGGCTTACAATTTAGCGATCGCATCTGCCCAAGCCGGTATGCGTACTCTGTTGGTAGAAGGGGATTTGCGATCGCATTCTGTAGCTCAATCTCAAGAAGTGATTCACCTGATGGACACTCCACTGGAACCTTTGCGCTTCTATGGCTCTAAGAGTGAATGTATTCATTTAGCCCAAGATTTTGAAAATCTCTCGATTCTCCCTAGTCTCGGTCCCTTGCGCAAAGCTGCAGGGATCCTAGAATCGAGTGAAATGAAGCATTTGCTGGAAGATGCTCGTGGTCGCTTTGATTTTGTTGTGGTTGATTCCCCTAGTCTGTCCCGTTGTAATGATGCCCTATTACTACAACCATTTACTGATGGGATTGTGTTAGTTACTCGACCAGGCTATACCCAGGGAAGTATTTTATCTCAGGTGATCGAAGAGTTAGAGGAAAACGAGGTACTGTTGGGAGCAGTTATCAACGATATCAAGCAGCTACAACCCCCTGTTCCTGTGGATAGTGGCAGGGGGTATTCAGCGGTAGATACCCCTGTGGCTCAAACCCCAGCTGATCAGCATAAAGTTACTAGTGGAGTAGGGAGTAGGAAGTAGGGAAAGAGAGGGAAGTGTGGGAAGTGTGGGAGGTGTGGGGAGATGGGGAGATGGGGAGATGGGGAGATGGGGAGTCAGAGGTTTTAGGGAGTCGGGAAAGAGAGGGAAGTGTGGGAAGTGTGGGAGGTGTGGGGAGATGGGGAGATGGGGAGATGGGGAGATGGGGAGATGGGGAGATGGGGAGTCAGAATTACGATAAGAACGGCTATAATTATCCAGAATTTCTTGATTCAGTAATACTAAAGTAGTGGGCTTTTTTTGTTTGTAACTGATAGAATTGAACCAAATCATAACGTGGTTAATCTATCAGCTTATGGGTTTATCTAAGGTAACATTAATCGTGACTCAGAGGGAGCGGTTTAGTTTAACAAAGCCTTCCCTAGACAGTATTATTGCTGATTATTCCTCTTATCCGTTTGAGCTAATCTATGTAGATGGCAACGGTCCATCCCCAGTGCATGAGTATCTGCAACAGCAGGCAGATAAACACGAATTCATGAGTTTGATCCATCGCGGACGCTATTTGAGATCCAATGTTGCTCGTAACATAGCTCTACCGTTTGTTAAGGATGCGGATTACATTGTTTTTATTGACAATGATGTGATTGTAGAGCCTGGTTGGTTAAAAGGTTTGGTTGAGTGTGCTGAACAAGAGCAAGCTGGTATCGTTGCTCCCCTAATTTTACAAGGGCAACCAGGCTCCCCTGATATTGAGGTACATGTTGCTGGGATTAAAACCAAGTTTCACCAAAGAAAGCATGGTAAAAAGTGGTTTGAGCAAAAGCAGTTGCTCTATGGTACTCCATTACGGGATGTTGAGCAGGATTTAGATCGTACCCCAGTAGATTCTGTAGAGTTTCATTGTATCCTAGCTCGTCATTCTCTGATCAAGTCTATTGAACTGGATGAAGTCTTTGATAGCTTGGCGAGTCATACTGATTTATGTATGCAGGCAACGGATTTAGGCGAGACAATTTTCCTGGAACCAAAATCTAGAATCACTTTCCTCAATCCTCGACAGATCACTCGGTTTGACCAGGATGATGTGCCATTTTATGTATTTAAATGGAATGAACAGTCTGTACGAGATGTGTTCAATCGTCAAGTCAAAAAGTGGAATTTGGGGAAAGATGATCCTTCAATGTGGTCGATTTGGAAGTGGGTGATTGAGAATCGTCAACTCCCGGCTAAGTGGTCAACTCAAGAGGGGAGTTTCGAGAGAAAGTTATTGGAGTTCTGTCAGCGTCGCTGGTGTCCAAGTTGGCTCCGCACACTGTTAGAATCCTATGTGATTAAGCGCGCATTTCCTGAGACTGGGATTGCTGACAATTTAGTGGAAAATGTCAGCAGTAAACCTTCGGTGACTGTGTAGGGAAAAGGGAGTAGGGAGTAGGGAGTAGGGAGTAGGGAGTAGGGAGTAGGGAGTAGGGAGTAGAGATCCCCCCTCCCTTAATAAGATGGGGAGATGATTACTTTAAACCCCTTTGCCTATTGCCTATTGCCTATTGCCTTTTGCCTTAATTTGTGGCCAATACTATCAGATTCGGTAGAGATTGTATTGATGCAGTATCTACTTTTTTTTGATTAGTAAATCTGGGTTATAAATCTCCTTTAACTGAGCTGTGGCACCATTATGATTAATCCTATGGTGGGCAGTTCCTAGCAACCGGATGGCAAGGTTTGGGATCTGTCTGATGCACTGCACACCCTACATCTGTGGCACCATTATGATTGATCCGATGGTGGGCAGTGGCTAGCAACCGGATGGCAAGGTTTGGGATCTGTCTGATGCACTGCCCACCCTACAGGAAATTCCCACACTCCCGACTCTCGACTCCCGACTCCCGATTCCCGACCCCCTATCGACCTTTAGCTAAGTCAGCATAAATTATAATTTCTATGCCTAAGATTAGCAATAGGATAAGCTCAATAGCGCAGAGGATATGAACTATCCAGGGGAGATTAGTTCCGGAAAACCAGAAGGTAAATAAGGCGAGTAAACCTGAGCAAACAAAGGTGATTTCGTCAATAATTAATTGCTCTATTTTTCGTCTCTCTCGGCGTCGATCGCTTCTATGAGCGATTTCCCAGCCAAAGATAGACTCAAGGTCGGTATGGCCGGTCTGGGCTTTGATTTTTTCAGTTAGAGTTAAGCGAAGATACTTGCCAATGGCGGAAATCTTTTCATCATTGACTAAGTAAGTCCATCCTAGAATTAGACAAACCCAAGGAATTACTAGAAGGGCATAGGAATTAGTCTTATTGGAGAGGGCGAAGGAGAGAATACCACCAAAGATTCCTAGGGTTATATAAATCATCTGGTCTCGGAAGCCAATACGCTGGGCTTGCTCTTCTTTCAATTTTTCGTATTCGAGCATAAACACTTGGAGTATCTGTTGGTCGTCCATAGCCCTTTCGTTGTTGCTTAAGTTAGTTTGTTAATTTATACTTTAAATTATACTATAATTAGTTAAATGCTAATCATTTAAATTGCCGTTAGAGAATTTTTTAATGTTGGTAAATATGATAATTTAAGAGCACACAGCTAAAAAAAATAGCTACAATAAAGTAAATTAATTCAACTAACAGGTTCAACCTATGTCTTGTGCGGTTATCCTCATAGCAATTCAAGGTGAATACATGGCAGTACGTGCTCATCTCACTGACTTGAAGGAAGAGATGCACCCCAAAGGGAGTATTTATGAGAGGGGTAAATTCTCTAGTCATGGTAAGGAGTGGGAAGTGGGTGTATAGCAAAATCAAGGAAACCTTGCTTTTTATGACCAACCTTCAGGATGCTGACGACTCTCAAAACTTATAAACTAATTTAGTTTAAATTTAGTTTATAAGTTTTA
>NZ_JAAHFV010000191.1:0-12110 GCF_010672755.1 Moorena sp. SIO1F2 | reverse complement strand
AATAAATAAAAAGGCAGGAAATACTAAGTCTGTGGGTGTAAAACCATGCCACTTAGCGTGAAGTAAGGGGGGATAGACATAAGACCAACTTCCTGGATTGTTGACTAGAATCATGCTAGCCATGGCAATACCTCGAAAGACATCAAGAGAAGTTAGACGCATGATAGGCAAGAGGCAAGAGGCAAGAGGCAATAGACATGCTAGCAATAGACAATAGGCATGCTAGCAATAGGCATGCTAGCAAAATTCAAATAACCGTCAACTGTCAACAAATTATTAAGCCCACTGTTGAGATGCTTCAGCTTCTGCTTGTACTAATCTCTCTCGTAATTGTTGCCAATTAATCTGCTCAGCGGTCGTGTCTTGGAGTAACTGAGTATTTTGGAAATACAATACTCGATTACAAAATAACTCAGCCATATCTAGCTGATGATTGACCATCAAAATTGTGATCTGCTCCTTTTGCGCTAAATCTGTAAATACCCTGATCACCTGAGAGGCTATACCAGCATCTAAGGCTGAGGTGGGCTCATCGAGTAACACTATTCTTGGTTGGACAACTAGTGCTCGTGCGATCGCAACCAATTGCCGTTGTCCCAAAGACAGTTGTAACTCTGTACGCTCTAACCACTCCGCTGGAATACGCAGTCTCTCTCGAATCTCTTGTGTCCGTTGTGCGTTCGCGTAGCGTGGCCTACGGCCAATCGCTTTTTTTGGCAGCTGTTGCAATACCAACGGATAAGCTAGAGCCTCCTGAACGGTCATCCCTAACAGTTTTGGTTCTTGAGGTACCAGCATGACCTGTCGGCGCAATTCTAGGACAGGGATATTCCGGATGTTCTGATTATCTAGGTAAATATTTCCCTGGGTGGACTCACTTAGTCGGTTCAACAGGCGCAACAGAGAGGTTTTACCCGCACCAGATGGTCCAATCACGCTGATGCGATCGCATTGGCTGACCTCGAAAGAAATATCACTTAATATAGGTATTCCAGCTGCTTTAGCCCTGGTTGAGAGGGTCAGGCTTACCTGTTTGAGCTGCAACAAGGGATTAGTCAATCGCTTTGCTCCCATTCAAAATTATCAATGTCTTGATGCAGTCGCTCATGGGGAGGAGCTGCATCAAGGTATTGTGATTAATAAATCAAACCCTGATTAATAGCTGTGGTTATTGTCCAGCCATCTACAAGTAATAGCAAGAGGGTGAATCCGAACAAAATTAGATACATCCAAGGCTGGGCTAGGGGACGAATATCGGTAGTATCTATCCCGGTATAGTTTTGTACTAACTTAACTAAGCGATTAAATCCTACTACTCGCATTGGCAGCAAGTAAGCTTGGTCAGAAGACTGGCTAATGAAATAGTAAACAAGCCCTCCTTGACCTGTGGTGCGCATTTTCAAGTCTTTCACCTGTTTCCAGTGTAATTGCCAACCTTTGCGAAAGAATCGGGGCACCCAATTGGGATAAGCCACCTGAATTTTTTCGTCATCTACAATCACCTGTTCGCTTAAGGCACCATAGAGGGCTAGAAATCCTAAGCTAATTCCTATCCACAGGACTATTGGCGATACTGGAGTCGATGATACTTTAGCTAAAAACGGTAATGGTATCAACAGCGCCCAATAAAATGTTATTAGGGTAATCCGAATTATAGGAGAGATGCGAAATACAGAAGGGATATACTGTTTAGTTTCAGGTTTAGTTTCAGGTTTAGTTTCAGATGCTGTTTGTTGATTTGGTGACATAATTAAAAAGGGTTTAATAAGGGAATAGGGAATAGGGAATAGGGAGTAGGGAGTAGGGAGTAGGGAAGATGGTCAAATTTCTGTTTACCTCAGGTGCGACCCGTGGCGAATTTAATTCTTAATGGCTCAAGCGTACCTCATAGCTATGATAAATGTTATATCAACTTAAAATTCTATAGTCGATTGACCGCATCAAAACTAAGAGCCGAGGAAAACACACCCCACGGGTGAGGTGGGGTGTCGCACTATTTATTTAATTAATTGGGCAACTGTTGAGTAAACTCATCTAAAGAATTCACAGTTAATGCTATGGCGATTAACTCGTCTAATTGTTCGAGAGTTAAAGCTGGCATTTTCCGGGATATATCTAAAGTAATATCTCCAAATCGCAGGTTAAGGATGCGCTCTAAACTCCGGCGACGTTCTTGTTGAATTCCTTCTTGTAAAATTTCTTGATACCAGGGTGATTCTCGTAATACTGTCATATCCCACCTCATGATTTGTTGAATTAACGGTATCTTATGCACAAAGCTAGCAAAGAAAGCTAACAATGGTTCTAGTTGGTTCAAAGTTTGATCCGCTCGTAGTGCCTGCACTGCTGAGCGCAATTTCGATTCACTACCACCTCCTTTTAAGATTGGAACAAACGGTAGTAGCGATGGTAAAGGTTGTGTCAGTACCAAGTCAGCATCTACTTCCCACAGATTAATTACCCGATAATCTTGATGCGCCTTTAATCCCATGAATTCACTGTCGTAGCAGTCTTCAATGGTAACGGTGGCTGGGGGCGGCAAGATGTTAATTAATACTGGATAAGTGGATAGGTTATATTTCTCCTCAGCTAAGGCAACATAATTGCGCATGCGCTTAGGCATTGCCTGGCTATAGCGCAGTTGTAATTCATTGAGAATCAGAAATTCTTGATGTTCAGGACTAGAGGCTTTGAGAATTACATCGCTTTCCCGACTAATCCACTGGAATTCAGCATCGAGTAACTCTGATGCTCGCACTTGGGGATTACCCGTTACCCATTGCACCCAAGCATTGGGGGCGAGACTGATTAGACGTTTGCTACCAATATCTGCACGTTTTGCCATAGACTATTGACTGAATTAAGACTAATTACTGAAGAACGCCCACTCTACTTTGCAGAGCTGTTTCTGGGGTCAGACTAAAATTTGATTGCTGGGGAGCTGGGTCTCCCACACTTCCCACACTCCCTGCTCCTTAAGATTCTTCTTCTATAGGCTCGTCGTCTATAGGCTCGCCGTCTATAGGCTGGGCGTCTATAGGCTGACCAATATCGAAGATAATGATAAATTTCCCATCAGGCATCAGTCGTTTCAGAGCCTGCAAGTGACCTTCCGCATCAGAACGGTTGCGGAAACGAGCAACAACCACCCGTTGCATTTTGGGCAACAGCCGAACAACTACCCATGGGTGTAGGCGTTGGGAGTACGACATAATCAAGATATATCCTTTAACTGGGGTACTAGAGCCAGCCCGAGAGTCGGGAAAAATCTGTGGCTGGCTCTTACCGTGGAGCGTTTTAGCGCCCACGGTATTTTTATACTAACACAAATAATCTTTAATTATAACATTTTTTTAAAATTTTTGTTACAAATTTGGGAGTAGGGAACAGGGAACAGGGAACAGGGAATAGGGAATAGGGAATAGGGAGCGGGGAGTAGTGGAGTGGGAAACAATCCTGTGTCCCCAAATATAAATTACTTTATAAATTAACTAGCAACTATCTGCGATGGGAGCTTGGAGCCGCTGCACGATTGACCTTGGCCTTTTGGCCAGGCTACGCGAACGGTCAAGCTACCCGAACGCATTTCCCGATCGATGTTATATGCGATCGCATTCCCGATTCCCGATTCCCGATTCCCTGACATTGTCAATTTTTATTTTCTCTCTTATAATAGTATTATAGGAATAGTTAAAGGAGAGTCAACTGATGAACAAGTGTGTTGGTACTACTGAAGCGGCATCTTTATTAGGAATTTCCTCTAGACGATTGCGCCAACTTCTAGAGAAGGGTCGCGTCCGGGGTGCCTATAAAACCGGGAAATTCTGGATTATTCCTTTGTTCAACCATTTGCCACAAATTACCAAAGGTACCCGTGGACCAAAGGGCAAATGGCGCACTAGTCGTCCCCCTGCTTTAGCTAAGATTAATGTCAATCGCAATCACATTGGCTCGAATATCAAGAAAAGTCCCAAAGACCGGAAGCCAGTGATTTCAGTAAAACGAAAGGGCACCAATCTCTACGGCAACGAGGTCGAAATCCTCGGTCCGTGTAAGATTGTGTATCAGCCGGATAATCCACTCGATTGTGGCGCTCGTTTGTGGATTGACCTACGGTCACGCTACGCGAACGAAACTTTCAGCGATATTCACTTCATTGGTGGCAGTTTCCCCGCCACTCGCTAATGATCATGGCAACAGTCTTTGACTGTCGGGATTGACGGTAGGTCACGCTAGGTGATTGCATTTACCAATCCTAAGACTTACTTGATAGCAAACCCGGTATCTGCTCGCCTAATTGGTGAGATGAACCCTAATACGATATCTGATTTAGGAATTGAGAGCTGTACCAATTGCTCTGCAATACGCAAATCAGTGCCATCGTAGTGTACCCAAACTTTCCCATCGTGACTAACATCAATGTGTAGATAACAACCGTAAGTTCGTTTAGAGCCACGCCATCCATTGAAATAAAGCAGGTAGTGTCCTCTCTCATCATCTAAAATAATCTGACTCTTCACCTCATCATCAGGACGCTCACCCAGCTTCCCAGTTTCTATGGTGATTTGACGAACAATTGACTTATATTTAGCTACTTTATCCATCGTTCAATAATTGCTTCATCTATCCGATACACCAGCATTTTCACCTGATAGCGATCCAGTAGTTCCATAATAAAGTCTTCCTTGAAAAAATCGTCATAGGTATCATCTGGTACAGCTAAAAATAATGTTCGTTCTGGCATCTTTTTTTCAAGAGCAAACTTATAAAAACTAAATTGCCCCAAAGCTTGGTAAAAATCATGAAGCGTTGAGACACCAATAAAGCTTTTTATCTATACAGCAATCTTTTCACCATCTTTTTGAGCAGCAATTAACCGTTCAGCTCCCAAATCAACCTGAATCTTACGTTTGCCAGCTTCTACAATGAGCGGGTCATCCGTAATCATCAGCCATCTTTCCTTGACTAGCGCTGCTTTGACTAGTTCATGATACTTGTCTCTTGCCATAGTAAAATAGCAATATCTTCAGGAAAACCCTACCGATAATAGGATAGTCATACCAAAATCCTGATGCCCGGCAATATTTCCTAGTACTTTAACGGTAAACAAACTGTAAATGTACTTCCTTTGTTTAACTGCGATCGCACTTTGACATTCCCCCCCATGCCTTCGACCAACGTCCTGACAATGGATAGTCCCAAACCCGCACCACCAGTAGAACGAGTTCTAGTTTCATCGACCCGATAGAAGCGGTCGAAAATACGGGCTTGTTGTTTTAAAGGAATACCGATACCACGATCACAGACCTCAATTCTGCCACTGCCATCTACCTGAGATAACTTAACGGTGACTGGTTTATCAATACTAGAGTATTTGACGGCATTATCAATCAAATTCAGTAAGACTTGTTTGAGGCGATTGATATCAGCTTTGACCCAAATCCCAGGTTTATTACTCTCAACTTTAATAACTCGCTTACTATATTGTCTTGCCATCTCAGCAACTTCTTCCACCAAGTCATCTAAGACAAAGGCTTCTAGATTGAAGTGTATATGACCACTATCTGCTCGTGCCAAATCCAGTAAATCCTGCAACATTTGCACTGTGCGGTCAGCTTCTGAAGACGCAATTTCTAGAGCTTCGCGCTGAGGTGGACTCAAATTAGTACCGCGACGTAACGTACTTTGGACATAGCCAGAGACTAAGGTTAAAGGAGTACGCAATTCATGGGATACATTGCTAACAAATTGCCGTTGATTTTCTAAGGCATCATTCAGACGCACGAGCATTTCGTCAAAGGTTTGTGCCAATTCTCTGACTTCTGTGGGAGCATTATCGAGCTGTATTTGCACATCCCCCAAATCATCAGCAGAAATACTCTCAGTTAGCTGACTCATCAACTGTAGTGGTTGGAGCGATCGCTTAATATAGAATGCGATCGCAATACACATCCCTCCAATAGCAAGTACTGTAGCAATCCCCAGACTCCGGATCAGCTGCAAAAACATCTTTTGATCACTAGTAATGTCTTGGGCAATGTAAAACTTACCGAGATTGGTTTGTTTAACTTCCAAAGTAGTGCCGCAAACCACCCAGTAGCTTCCGTTTACTTCCAAGATTTCCGGCATGGGCGGTATCCGTGACAAATACTCCGGAGAAGTCAGAGTGTCCATGACCTCTAGGGCTTCAGATTGAGCAACAATACCATTGTTGGGATGCTTTACCCAGAGTAGGGTGTTACTATTGCTGAGTTTATCAATTGCCTTTTGCATCCCGGTTTCCGGGGTAACCATATCGCTATAGATTTCTACATCCTGGGGGAAGCGCTCTGCAATATAACTAATACTCTGTTTGTGAGTGGAAACCAGAATATGCTGCATTTTCCAGCTGGTCCAAATTGCCAAACTCCCCATACCTAAGGCTGAAACAGCGGCAATTCCTAAGGTTAGTCTTACCCGTAGGGAACGTAAATCAAGATAATGGTAGTAGTTATTCAAGAATTTTTCCAGCAAACGGCTGGGGAACTTCATCAGTCTTTGTCGGAATATTTATATTAATATTACTAATTATCAGTTTTACAGAACAATCTGAGAAATTACTGATAGACTAGTTAGAATCAGATAACTAATATTTTTTTCGGGAGCATGGGGATTGTCAAGCTAGGGGAATTGGGAATTGGCAATTGGTAACTAGAATTACTATCGAGCCATAACTACTGTAATAGAAACACTACCGATAACACTTGAGTATTCAGCTATCAGCTATCAGCTAATGCGCTACAGATGGTGCTACTTGAGGTGCTTTTGAATAAAACAGGTAAGCATTGGAATAATGCTGAGTTACGTTAGCTGACAGCACCTCAAGTAGCGTGGCCATTCGGATAGCGTGGCCAAGGCTGACGGCTGAATGCTGAATGCTTACAATAACACTACCAAAACAAGTGAATAAAAATGATTGGGTAGACGAGTCTAAGGTTAGTAAAAGTAAGTGTCGCCCAGCTGAGTAAAAAGCCACCGTGTTGAACTGGATTTATATAACTCCCGATCGGGATTTATTTCATTTGATGGACATAGCGCAATTATGTGTATCGGTAATCGGTAAAATAACGTATAGTTATACTATCTACCAAGCGGAATTTATTTGTGAACAAGAATAAGTACTGAGATGCTTCCCTATCAACCGCTCATGACCTTATCCTATCACCTGACCTAAGCTTGGGTATATTAGACCTCTTGCAAAAGTCCAAAACTAATCTCCATAATCCTTCCGAGATCGGATATCCGAAGTTTTATACTTCTGTAAGAAGTCTAGTTTCTAGTTATATCAATATCCCGTTCTAGTCAATACCGACAATTTGATTATGAAACGTTTTGGAAATTTAGTGCTAATTTGGTCAGGAATCCTAATGGCGGGTGAAGCCTCAACTGCCTTAGCTGAGTCTCCCAAAATCGGGGAATCGGAACCGATCCAACACAGTAGTGAACCTCTAACTGTCTCAGATGCATGGGCTACTGAGGTTTCTGACATGTCAGAGTATACTGAAGTTCCTAGGTCGGGGGATATATCTGAAACTGAAGCACCGACTACCGATGCCTCTACCGAAACTTCCGATACTGGTATACCTATACCTAGAAATCCTATAGATATAGAAGTGCCATTACCGGATAATTCCACTGAAGACACGGAGCAGCAAGATACCTTAGTAGATAGGGAGCTTCCAGAAACAGACAGCTCTACGACAACTGTACCTACAATAGACTCAGATACCAAAGATACTGATTCCGATACAGAGGCTTTGGATACAGAAACTGCGGATACAGAGGCTTCGGATACAGAAGCTTCAGATACAGAAACTGCGGATACAGAAACTGCGGATACAGAGGCTTTGGATACAGAAGCTTCAGATACAGAAGCTTCAGATACAGAGGTAGAGAAAGAAGAAACCACAACGGCTGTTGACGCTAACGAAAACGACCTGGAAGCAGAAGCTGAAGAAATCAGCCCAGAAGAACTGGCAAAACAGCAGAAACTGATTGAAGCCGATAGACTTTATCTAAGTGGAGATATAATTGGTGCTGAACAACTATATCGTGAAGCCAAGAATCCTTTTGATAATCCAGAACCAGTTCAAGAACTACCCGAGGCAATTTACGACACCGCTCAACTCTCTCCCGCTGGTGGAGTGTACTGGCGTAACTATGAATCAGGGTTAGAAAAAAATTTAGAAAGTAAAATTCTGATTCCCCTCAAGTTTTTAGTAGAGCAGCAACCAGAATTTATTCCCGGTCATATAAGCTACGCTCAAGCTCTAAAAGATTATGAGCGGCTTGATGAAGCATTATTAGTTTTAAAGCAAGCTAAAAATCTATATCCCCATGAGCCGGAATTAATCAAGGTAACCATGGCAATGCTAGCAGACTCAGAAAATTGGTTTGAAGCATCTCTGGTAGCTCGTGAATTTGCCCTGTTTAATACTGAGAATCCTCAATCGGAAGAGTTTCTTCAGCTGGCTGATCAGCATCTAGACCGCCACATTTCCCATCTCCGGAATGAAATTACCGGTAATACAATAATGAATGTGATCACTGGAACATTAGGTTTTGTCTTTACTGGCAATCTTTTTGGTCCCCTGTCGGCAATAGAGTCAACTGTATTAATGCTTCAGGGAGAATCAGGCATTGGGAAAAGAATTGCTAAGCAAGCACAAAAGCAATTACCGATGCTAGAAGACGAAGAAGTGCTGGAGTATGTGCGGGAAATGGGAAATGAACTTACCAAGGTAACAGGTCGCGATGAGTTTAAGTACGAGTTTTATGTAGTTATGGATGACCAACTCAATGCTTTTGCTCTACCAGGAGGTAAAATATTTATCAACGCTGGGGCTATCCTAAAAACCAAGTCCGAAGCAGAATTAGCTGGTTTACTGGCTCACGAACTCTCCCATGCTGTGTTATCCCACGGTTTCCAGTTAGTCACTCAAGGTAACTTGACTGCTAACATTGCCCAATTTATCCCCTATGGTGGCACTGCTGCTAATTTAATTGTACTTAACTATAGCCGGAATATGGAACGTCAGGCTGATGATTTAGGAACTAAAATTCTTGCGGCTAGTGGCTATGCAGCAGATGGATTGCGCAATTTGATGATTACCCTGCATGATCAAGGTGGACCAAAACCATTATTTCCTTGGCTTTCAACTCACCCAGAGACTAAAGAACGGATTAATAATTTAGAAGCTATAATTGACAGGAATGGTTACAACCGTTATACTTATGAAGGTGTAGAAAAACACCTAGAGATTCAGAAGCGAGTTGCTGAACTTCTCAAAGAATATGAGGAAAAGCAGAAGGAAGAAGAAGAGGGAAAACAGGAGCTAATGCAAGAAGATGAGCAGGAGCAACAACAGGAGGGAGAACAGGAGCTAATGCAAGAAGATGAGCAGGAGCTAAAACAGCAGGAGTAAGCATATGCGCTACGCGCACGCTGGGCGAACAGCAGTCAGCAGTCAGCAGTCAGCCATTCCCGTAGCGTAGCCATAGGCCAAGGCTCAAGCTAAGTGAACAGCTTATTTTATTCAAAATCACCTCAAGTAGGGTGGCCACCAGCCCCTGATAGCTGATAGCTGAACGCGCACGCGTGCGCGTAGCGCTTAAGCTGATAACTGATAGCTTACGATCACATTGCTTCAAGTTCCTTACCTTTAGTTTCCCGAACTGCGAAAACAACTAAGAAAAAGGAGATAGCAGCAGCAATGGTATAAAGACCATAAGCAGTACCTAAACCAAACCTAGTCAGGAGAATGGGGAAGGTGATGGTAATGAAAAAATTTGCCATCCATTGAGTTGAAGCACCAACAGACAGTGCAGACCCTCGAATCTGGTTGTTGAACATTTCCCCTAGCATCACCCAGACCACTGGTCCCCAGGAAAAGCCAAAGCAGAACACATAGAGGTTAGCGCCTAAGAGGGCGACAATCCCTTGAGAGTGAGTCAGAATCAATTCACCAGCGCTATCCAAGTGGGCGAAAGTGAAAATAAATGCCATTATCCCCAAGGTCAAGGTCATCCCAATAGACCCGATCAGCAGAAGGGGTTTGCGTCCAAATTTGTCGATGTATGCGATCGCTAAAAGGGTAGTAATAAGATTAATAGCGCCAGTAATAACATTAATTAGCAGGGAATCTCCTTCTGAAAACCCTACCTCTTGCCATAAAACATTACCATAGTAGAATACTACATTAATTCCCACAAACTGTTGAAATATAGATAGTCCCATGCCCACCCAGACAATGGGAAGGAGCATACCATTTTTACCAATCAGATCAGACAGTTTAGGCTTGCGCTCCTTGAGAAGTGTTTGCTGAATTTCCAAGACCTTGGCTTGGACATCACCACTCTCAATCTTGGCGAAAACAGCAGCAGCTTTTGTCAATCGGCCAATAGAGACCAAAAAGCGGGGAGATTCAGGAATCAACCAAGCCCCGACCCAATAAACAGTTGCTGGAATAAGCTCCATCCAGAACATCCAGCGCCAAGCCGGTATAGAAAACCAAAGTGGTGCTTCTGCTGAACCGGTAGCCATACTAATCAAGTAGTTGCTGACAAAAGCAATAAAAATACCAATAACAATGGCCAATTGCTGCAGAGAACCTAACCTTCCCCGCAGGTGAGCTGGAGAAACCTCTGCGATGTAAGCTGGACTAATTACACTAGCGGCACCCACAGCAATGCCACCCACCAGTCGATAGACTATAAAATCCCAGATACTGATTGCTATACCAGAGCCAATGGCACTGATAGTAAATAAAGCAGCAGTGATCAGCATCACCTTTTTGCGGCCATACCAATCTGCCATCTGTCCAGCGTAAAACGCCCCAACTGCAGAACCTAGCAGCATCGAAGATACTGAAAATCCCGTCCCGACGCTAGTGGAGTTAAAGGCTTTTTGCAGTGCTGTAATCGTGCCATTGATCACTGCACTGTCGAAACCGAATAAAAAACCACCAATGGCAGCTACTGCGGAAATCAGAATTACAAAAGATATATGGTATTGTTGTTGGTCATTTATCATTGATAGCAGTTCTCAATGGGGTGAGGTACTTTCGTCTTGGGTTAATGGGAGTAGGGAGTAGGGAGTAGCGCTGCATCACTTTTCAATTTTCTATATTCATACCAAGTTGCGGTCAAAGGTACAACAATCTCATCCGCCCATCTCCCCATCTCCCCATCTCCCCATCTCCCCATCTCCCTATCCAACCAATTTAATCTGTTTGAATGCAACTCGGTATCATCCATACCTGGAAGCTTTTTGCCCTAATTCTTTAGGTGGACAAGTTGCCAGTTAAGCAACTGTCTATGGAAAGAACGACCTATCACCAATGGCATAGCAGGGTTCAATAGTAGACAGAGCGAGGATTAAAGCCGAATCTTGCTAAGACCTTAACTACCAAGGAATTGTGTACAGGTTTAAATAGTGGCATGGGATACCTCACCAGGCTTTAAAGAAGGAAAGTAGAGTTTAAAGGTAAGGTAAAGCTGAGGGAGCTTGCAGCAAATGGAATCAACTAAAAACCCCACCATGGAAGAAATGAACCTATTCTCAGAGCCTGGCACTGGCAAGGTAGAAAAGACAATTACCCCTCATAAGCCAGGACGAGTCAAGTTTAAAGCAACTTACTGGCCAGCAGAAGTATGCTCTGATTTTCAAGTCACCCTTGAACCTGAAGACCCAGTTACAGTTGTTGGTCGGCGGGGCATTACCCTGATTGTGGTACCAGTCGGTTATATTTTTCCCGATGATTCTCAAGAATCGAGCCAAAACCTAGCCAGAGGAATTGTCTCACGCTTGTTTAGTTGGACTCAACGATTGCCTTGAGTGTTTACAGTATTTTCACATTAAGCCAAAGCCCAATACCACCCTAGGGTCAGTATTGGGCTTCTGGGTTTACTAGACCTTTGGCACTAATAGCAAAGGGAACAGCGGATCACCGGAGTAGGGAGTAGGGAGTAGGGAGTAGGGAGTAGGGAGTAGGGAGTAGGGAGTAGGGAGTAGGGAGTAGGGAGTAGGGAGTAGGGAGTAGGGAGTAGGGAGTAGGGAGTAGGGAGGAGGA
>NZ_JAAHFV010000190.1:0-12323 GCF_010672755.1 Moorena sp. SIO1F2 | reverse complement strand
CCATTAAGAAAATTAGCGCAATGCTTTTGGCATTGCTTTGTCGGCAACAACCATTAGTTAAAACTAATGCTATACCATCGTCCTATCTGCTTGTGAGTAGGTTTGTACAGGTTAAATGTTGCACAAGCAATCGGATATGCTTAGTTTTGGTGTATTAGTATTTTATTGAAACAACACAAGTGTCAATCTCTTCATCTACTTCCCCAGAAGTTAGCACACTCCAGAAAACTTTAGTTACTATCGTTATCGCCATCTCCCCTTTGGGAGTAATTGCTGCGATAGTAGTTATGTTCCTTGAGAAACTGAACGTCCAGCCTCTCGATATTGGTCTTTTTCTCGGGATGTACATCCTGAATTTTATCGGGATTACCGTCGGGTATCACAGGCTTTTTAGCCATCGTGCCTTTCAGACTGGACCATTTATAAGGGCATTCTTAGCCATTGCTGGATGTATGGCAGCTCAAGGACCAGTAACTAGCTGGGTTCACCATCATCGCTGCCATCATATTTACTCTGACCAAGACGGAGACACTCACTCACCCCATCTTCACCAGGGAGGATTTTGGGGATTTATCCAAGGGTTTTGGCATTCCCATATTGCTTGGATTGTGAATGTGGATTGGCAGCCTCCCTATAAGTATGCTCCTGACCTAATCAAGGACAAGCTGATCCGAAGAATAGACAACCTCTACGTCTTTTGGGTATTGCTTTCCCTGTTAATTCCTGGTTTCCTGGGTGGAGTCTTGACTGGTTCTGTATCAGGAGTCTTAGGTGGTTTAATCTGGGGCGGAGCATTTCGGATTTTTCTGGTCCGTCAAATCACCTTTTGTGTCAACTCAGTTTGCCACCTGTGGGGAAAAGAGCTGTTTACTACCTCTGATATGAGCAAGAACAATCCTATCGTCGCCATCTTGACCCTTGGTGAAGGGTGGCACAATAATCACCATGCTTTTCCCAACTCAGCAAGATTTGGACATTATTGGTGGCAACTTGACCTGGGTTGGTTCTTCATCCTGCTGCTTCAGCGCTTAGGACTAGCCTGGAATGTCAAATTACCATCAAAAGACGAACTGCAACCTAGAAGCATCTAATCCCAGGATTAAGAATTTCAGGTGAACTACCCCTCGCTGCGCACGCCCGCGAGGGGCTTTCTAATTCACGGGGGACTGTCTTGTAGACACTTGATAGATAATCTCTCTAGATGTTCCCTCCCCCTGTTAAACTAGAAAAGGCTATGTTGCTCAAAGCTAAGGTTGTAAAGCCTTGGAATTCAAGACCAAGCTGCGCTATGGTCGTGGCTAGGATGTCAAATCCAGGAGAAAAACATTAGTGCTAACACTTGGCGTAAATATTGACCATATTGCGACAATTCGTCAGGCACGGCGCACTGTAGAACCTGACCCAGTGGCAGCAGCGGTTTTGGCAGAGCTTGCTGGTGCGGATGGCATCACCGCACATCTAAGAGAGGACCGACGTCACATTCAACAGAGGGACATTGCTCTGTTGAGACAAACGGTGCGAACTCATCTGAATTTGGAAATGGCACCTACCGATGAAATGGTAGCGATCGCTCTAGAGGTTAAACCCGATTACGTTACCCTCGTACCAGAAAAACGAGAAGAAGTGACTACCGAGGGAGGGCTAGATGTAGCAGGGCAAATGCCTCGCCTTAGTGAGGTTGTAGCCCAGTTACAGAGCGCTGGTATTCCCGTTAGCTTATTTATAGACGCTGATCCTGCCCAAATCGATGCTTCTGCTCAAACAAAAGCTAAATTTATTGAGCTTCATACGGGGAGTTATGCAGAAGCTACTGATGAAGTCAGTCAGGCTAAAGAATTAAAAGTTTTGGCCTCCGGATGCCAACAAGCGATTGCTGCTGGCTTACGAGTCAATGCTGGTCATGGTCTTACCTACTGGAATGTTTACCCGGTTGCTTGTATCGAAGGTATGGAAGAACTCAATATTGGTCATAGCATCATTGCTCGGGCATCTCTGGTGGGTATAGAACGGGCGGTTAGAGAAATGAAACAAGCGATGCAAGGTAAATTTTGAGCTTTCCTCAGTAACTGAAACTATGCAAACTTACTACTACGTTTTAGCCAGTCAAAAGTTCCTTGAAGAAGAACCATTGGAGGAAGTACTTCGGGAACGTACCAGGCACTACCATGAACAGGAAAAAGAAATAGACTTTTGGTTAGTCAACCAGCCAGCATTCTTGGAAAGTTCCCAAATGTCCCAGGTCAAGCAGGAGTGTCCGCAACCAGCAACGGCGATCATTTCTACTAATCCTAAGTTCATCACTTGGT
Organism: Moorena sp. SIO1F2; assembly: GCF_010672755.1. Taxonomy (NCBI): domain Bacteria; kingdom Bacillati; phylum Cyanobacteriota; class Cyanophyceae; order Coleofasciculales; family Coleofasciculaceae; genus Moorena; species Moorena sp. SIO1F2. The sequence continues at coordinate 10,017 of NZ_JAAHFV010000190.1, read as the reverse complement.
TAAAGCTGCGCCTAGAATTTGTCAAAACTGGTGAATTTCAGGCACCATCAGATAGTATCCCTGATCCTCTAGCGTCTCTGGCATCAGTTTGATGGTTAGTTTTTTGCTTCCAAGGCAGTGGCTATGGGTCTACTATCTAATCATCTATGACCAGGGAAACAATACAGTTTATTTTACAAATTGTCTCAATAGCACTGGCTGCTTTAGCTGGTGTCTTTGATTCAGTTTATGCTCAACCAATAGCTGCTCAATGCCAACCACCACAAAACGGTGAGTACATTTTGTTAGTGCTTAGCCGAATTAGGAAAAATCACGAACAAATTCAACGAATTTTACCAAGTAGCGCAAAAACGGATTTTTGTCAATATTTGGAAGACAGAGTAACTCGCGTTGGGGGTTTCAGAGGCATTAACGATGCTAAAGATTGGGCACGCTATCTGGATCAGGTAGTGGGATACTCAGCTTTTGTAGTTCAATCTCCACCGTCAAGCCAGCCTAATACTATACAGCCTACTAATAGAGGTTATACTCCTCAGGGATTGGGTGATGGTTATGCAGTTCTGGTGGACTACTTCAATCAACCAGAAGTGGCATCCCGACTAGAGCAACTACTGGGCGTCAATGTTGGCTTGGTTTCTTATGCTCAGCGACCTTACTTACTGACAGTACACACAACTAGTGAAACCCAAGCTAACTCAATCTTAAGGCGACTGAGCGCAGGGGGGTTTTGGGCAATGGTTGTTGATAGTCGCCGAGTTACCCTACTAAAACGTAAGGTGGTTCGCTTGTGAACTACCCCGACCTACTACTTTGTTCGCGTTCGCGCAGCGTCGGCTTTGCCGAAAGCGTGGCCTACGGCCAGGTCGGGGCTTCCAGCTTGGCCTTTGGCCACGCTACGCGAACACGGAAGAACGCCTCAACTTGGACGGACGTCCGCGTTTTGGTCTTACTTCTTCTCCACTGGCGTTGACCTCCCCCGTCCCAGAGGAGGATAGCATTCTGATCCCTTCTGCTCTAATATTCTTCGCCGCATTACCATCTCTGTCGTGATGAGTCCCGCAGCTGGGACAAGTCCATGTCCTTACATCTAATGGGAGCTCTTTGATTTTGTAATGACAATTAGAGCAGGTCTTAGAACTGGGGAACCACCTGTTTATCTCAACCAATACTTTTCCTTCTTTTTCACATTTATAGGAAAGAAAGTTTACAAAGGTTCCCCAGCCTAGATCAGAAATTGCTTTAGCTAGTTTATGGTTACGTTCGCGAAGCGTGCGCGTAGCGCACAGCATGCCCTTGACATTTAGGTTTTCGACTACCACTACTTGGTTGTTATCAACTATCTTTCTAGATAATTTGTGGAGGTAGTCTTGGCGGACATTTCCAATCTGTTCGTATATCTTAGCTACAATCTTTTTGGCTTTTCTGCGCCTGTTACTGCCCTTTTTCTTCCGGGCAGCAATACGTTGCTTTTTAGCTAGTTTCTTTTCGTATTTAGCTAGATGTTTGGGATTGCTGAACTTAGAGGTCTTTTCGCCGTCGTAGGTAATCGCAAAATCCTTGATACCCAAATCAATACCGATCGCGCAGCGGAGCCCCTTCGGGCTCATCGCTTTTAGCGGGTCCTTACGGACCATCACGTTCCCGTATTTAGACGGCTTTGTCCCATCTGATTCGTACTCCATTAGAACGGAAGCATAGTACTTTCCCGAAGGATTTATGCTAACCGTTACAGTTTTGATTTCCCCGTCCAATGGTCGATGAATTACTGCCTTAACAACTCCCAGTTTCCCTGGGAATTTAAGACAGTCGCCCACTTGTTTTACTTTCTGGGGATACTGTATCGATTGGCGATGATGATATGATTTGAACTTGGGGTATTTTGCTCTGCCTTGGCCTATTGGCCACGCTTACGCGAACAAAGAAATTTTGATATGCACGACTAAGATTGAGACTCACGGATTGTAATACCTGAGAATAACAATCTTTTAGCCATTCAGTCTCTTTTTCTTTTTTGAGTTTCGGCAACATGGAATTGAGTGCAGATTGTTTCAAGCCTTTGCCAGTTTCTTTATAGGTTTCTATGCACTGATTGAGAGCATAGTTCCACCACCAGCGAGCACAACCAAAGTGCTGAGCTAATATATGAACTTGCTCTTGGGTGGGATAAATCCTGACTTTTACGGCCTTATGTGTCACTGCATTTTCCTCTGTTTTCGACCTCTGTTACTATTATATATATTTCGCCTTAACGTGTCAAGCTAATTTCGTCCCCTCAAACTCCCCTACTCGTTAAATAGTCCCCTTTTAACTAGGTAATGGCAAATTACCAATTAACACGATCAATAAGCCGTTGCTGCTATGCAAGAAATAGCGATACCTAACACCAAACCAACAAGCACCTGAAAGGGTGTATGACCTAATAATTCCTTAAGGCGGTCTTCTTTCAACTCTTTGTCTTCGCTAAACAACTCATCGATAATTTGGTTGAGAATTCGAGCTTGCTTACCGGCAGCTTGCCGGACACCAGCAGCATCATACATGACTATGATCGCAAACACTAAAGCGATCGCAAACTCTGGAGAAGCCCATCCTACTGTTTGTCCTACACCAAATGCCAAGGCAGTGACGAAGGCTGAGTGAGAACTAGGCATTCCACCAGCAGTCATCAGTACCCGAAGATTAGGTTTGCGATTTTTGGTTAGATCAACCAAAAACTTAAATAGTTGAGCCACCAGACAAGCAATGAGCGCAACCAGCAACACCTGGTTGTTTAGGATGTCGCTAAAGTCCTGCATAATTATTTATTTTAAATTGGTCATTGGTCATCGATAACTCAGCATTGGGGAAACGATGAAGTATGAAGGATCAAGTATGAATTATGAAGTATGTTCCCTGGATAGCGTCCCTTCTATGGTATAATTAAGGATGAAGTTTGTTTTTGGTGTTCCTGTAGGCTAGGATTAAACACTTCATCCTTTAACTTTCGTTGGCCTTACCCCAATACCAAGTACCTTAATGAGTGCGATTCACAATAAAGTCAGCGATCGCAATCAGGGGTTGAGCCTTTTCCCCAAAGGATTCCATTTGAGCTTTTGCCTCATTCACCAGCTCCTGGGCTTTTGTTTTTGATGCCTCTAGCCCCAAGAGACTAGGATAAGTTGCCTTTTGTGCTTTAACATCCTTACCTGCTGTTTTACCCAGTTCCTCCTGAGTAGCAGTGATATCTAGGATGTCATCGACAATTTGAAATGCTAAACCAATATTTTGGGCATATTTGGAAAGCTTTTGTAAGTTAGTTGTCGTTGCCCCTGCCAATATTCCACCACAAACTACACAGGCTTCTAGCAAAGCACCAGTTTTATGAGTATGGATAAAGGTGAGGGTTTCTTCTTTAATATCCAACTTACCTTCTGATTCGAGATCAAGCACTTGACCCCCAACCAATCCCGATGCCCCGACTGCTCTACCCAACCAAGCAACTACCTGCAAAACTTGGGGAGCTGGTACATTTTTAGTTTGAGCCGCCGCATATTCAAATGCATAAGCTAATAAACCATCACCTGCGAGAATGGCAATGTCCTCACCAAAAACTTTGTGGTTAGTTAGTTTACCCCGACGGTAATCGTCATTGTCCATTGCTGGTAGGTCATCATGAATCAATGACATGGTATGGATCATTTCCAGAGCGCAGGAGGTTGGCATTGCCATTTCCACCGTGCCACCCATCAGCTCACAGGTAGCTAGGCACAGAATCGGGCGCAAGCGTTTACCTCCAGCCAAAAGAGAATAACGCATTGCCTCGTAAATTTTGTCGGGCTCCATTCGGGGCAGAGCCTGGTCTAAAGCTGACTCAATTAGAGCTTTTCGCTCTTTTAAGTAAGTTACTAAGTCTAAACTTGGGGATTCCCTCTTGGGGGTAGGTCGCCCCTCCGTCGCTACCATGCCTTGATTCCTTGATTATCTGATTCCTCTAACAATTTTACGGGGCTGGGGGTCTTCTTGAAACTCCCTTGTCTAATTCTCCTGCTTCTCGTTTGATGGACAAAACTCTTTACTGATGGTATTTACGATTGTCGAGTTGTGAAATTTATCAGTAGCGCTAAACTAAAGTCTATCCCTGTCAATCCCCACATTTAATATGTTCTTAAACAAAAAACACAGATTTTTAATATTTTTATATCTTATAGCTTTAAGTTTTTTTAATTAGTTCTTTTGTTGACCTAGCCTCCTGTGAATTTAAATGATTTTAGTCATAAACAAAGGTTCAATAGACTCTTGTCAATCTTCACCAGAGCAAAACTGTTCAAGAATACCTCTTTGTATAACTAAGGATTGTATTATTTAGTAGCATAGCCACTGTCATCGGTCCGACGCCACCAGGGACAGGGGTAATATATCGGGCAGTTTCCTGAACAGAGTCAAAGTGGACATCTCCCACAAGACGAGATTTTTCTTGTTGATCACTAACGCGATTGATACCAACATCAATTACAACAGCACCTGGTTTTACCATGTCACTGGTAATCAGTTGAGGTCGTCCCACAGCTGCTACCAAAATATCAGCTCGACGTGTCAGCTCCCCCAGATCTTGGGTGCGCGAATGAGCAATTGTTACTGTAGCGTTGGCTTCTAGTAGCATCAGTGCCAGGGGTTTACCTACTAAAATACTACGTCCTACCACTACTGTCTTTTGACCAGACAAATTAATCTGGTACTCTTGCAACAGGTGCATTATCCCTGCTGGTGTACAGCTACGTAAACCAGGCTCTCCCCTGAGCAGACGACCTAGATTAACAGGGTGTAATCCATCAACATCTTTATCCGGATGGATTTGGTGCAGTAATGAAACAGCATCTAGGTGGTCGGGTAAGGGCAGCTGGACCAGAATTCCATCTACACGCTGATCTTGATTGAGGGCGTTAATGGCTTGCTCGAGTTCTGCTTGGGACGTGTTACTGGGAAAATGACGACCAAAAGAAGCAATGCCCACTTTAGCACAGGCACGCTCTTTATTACGAACATAGGCAGCGCTAGCCGGGTTGTCACCTACCATCAACACTGCTAATCCAGGTGGTCGTCCATGTTTCAACGTCAGCTTCTGTGTCTGTTCTTGCAGCTGGGTCTGAATTTTTTTAGCTATGGTCTTACCATCGAGTATGTTGGTCATTGGTCAATTGGGTTAAACAGTGTAGACGGGTGTACAGATGCTGCCTATTAAAACATTGTAGATGCCGACTTACTCTAGGCTGGGGAACGAACATTCAAGTTTCAACCTACTTCCTTTTTTACTCCTCCAACTAAACGGGCAAGGGGTCTCCCGTTATAATCTCCGATTTAACGGGAGGGGAATTGCCCGACAGCGTCTGGAAGTTCTCAACAGATCGTAAGTTGTACAATAGCATTGTGATATTAACGTACTGCTACAAAATCAAACCAAGTCCCGAACAGATAGCCATCATGGAAAGGTGGCTTGAATTGTTGCGTCGTCACTGGAACTATGCTCTAGGGCAACGACTTGATTGGCTCAATCGGACTCGTTCCCCGATTGATAGATGTAGCTTAATCAGTGAGCCGATCGGTGAGATCCCAGAACCGGTTAACTATTACACTCAACAAGCGGCTCTCAAGGAAACTAAGCGACTGTTTCCTGAGTACAAGCAAATCTATGCAGAAACTCAGCAAGTCAACTTGCAACGACTCAATAAAGCGTGGGATAGATGGAGGAAGCCTGACGCTAATGGTAAACGTGGTGGTAGACCTCGATTCAAGAAAGCAGGAGAACTTCGATCGCGCAGCGTGACCAAAGGTCAATCATTCGTTTTTCCTAGGATCAATAGTTCAAAGGCGGGAGCACACCTGGCTGATGGGATCTTAAAACTAAGCCGAATTGGGTCAATACCTGTGGTAATGCATCGGTCATTACCCATTGGCTTTACCCTTAAGCAATGCACTATTGTCAAGAAGGCCGATGGCTGGTATTGCTGTATCTCAATGAAAGATGATACAGTTCCCGAACTTTTGCCTATTGGCTCTGTCAAGTCTGCCGTCGGAATTGATGTTGGGCTAGAAAAGTTTTTGACTACTTCCGATGGCGAGGCGGTACCTATCCCGCAGTTTTACAGAAAAGCTCAGGATAAGCTGGCTCAAGCTCAAAAAGCAATGTCGCGCCGTGTATTGGGCTCTAATAACTGGAAAAAAGCCAAGCACAAAGTCGCCTTAATGCACCTTTATCTGACTCGTTGTCGGAAAGAGTTTCATTATCAGGTTGCTCATTGGTTGTGCGGTAAGTACGACCTAATTTCTCACGAAAATTTAAACATCAAAGGGCTGGCTCGAACTAGGTTAGCAAAGTCAATAAATGATGCAGCTTGGGGAGCTTTTTTGGAGATATTACAAGCAGTGGCGGTCAAACGCGGTTTGTTAGTCCAGGAAGTCAACCCACGAGGTACAAGCATTGAGTGTTTTAATTGCGGTTCCAGGGCCCTTGAAAAGTTTAAGCGATCGCGTTCATTGTTGTTCGAGCTGTAATATCAAAATCGATTCGGCGAAGCCGACGCTGCGCGAACGTGATTGGAACAGTGGTATCAACATTTTGAATCGTGGATTATTGGCGGTTGGACTGCCGCTCAATGGCTGCGGTAAATCAATACAGGATATTGAGGAACAGCAAGTCTCATTTGTGAATTTGAGAAGCCCACATCATAATCTTTGATTTGATGTGGGAGTAGTCACACAGAGTTCATTGGCAACTGACAACTGAAAACATCATAGGATTTCAATATGCCAACTAAGTATTGGTCAACTCTTTTACCGTTTTGGGTTTTACTTGTAGGAGCCGGGACTGTTGGCTGTAGTCCCTTAGCCCATAATGGCATTCATCAGCTTAATATTAGCTACCCTGGTGTAAAGGTCACAAAAATCCTTGATATACCACAAAATCAGAATACTATCGATACAGTTTACCTTCGGGGTAAAGTTACTAATCAAGCACCACTTTTAGATGCGAATGCTTATGAACTCCAAGATGCCACTAGTACCATTTGGGTAGTCTCTCAGGGAACTTTGCCCAATATCGGTGATCAAGTCTTGATCCAAGGTAAGCCTCAATTTCAAAGCATTCCCATTGCTGGACAAGATTTGGGTGAATTATTTATTCAAGAGCTTGAGCAGCTACAACGGCAAGTCTATCAACCTAAGTCCCCCTTACTTCCAGCACCAACAGATGAGCAGTAAGCAAGTTCAAGTAGCGATCGCTATTCTCTATCGGCAAGGTCAGTTCCTGATGCAGCTACGGGACAATATTCCTGGTATTCTTTACCCTGGTTTGTGGGGTTTATTTGGGGGACACATCGAACCCGGAGAAACCCCAATCGAAGCTCTCAGGCGGGAATTGGTGGAAGAAATTAGCTATGCGCTACCCTCAGCATCTTTGTTTGGCCATTATCCTGAACCCCATGTGTTCCGTCATGTTTTTGCAGTACCCCTGACCGTGGAACTCTCACAGTTGGTCTTAGGGGAAGGCTGGGATATGGGGTTGTTGACTCCTGAGCAGATTCGCCAGGGCGAGTCTTATTCTGCCAAGGCTGGTCAGGTGCGACCCCTTGGTCCTGCTCATCAGCGTATTCTACTGGATTTTTTGGAGAAGGGATCCAGCTTGGTATAAGCTACTTTAAACCGGACACCTGGGCAAGAACAACCAGATAACCTACCCTAAACCGAACGCCAAAGGCGAACAAAACAACTGGATAACCTTGAACCTTCAACCCTTCACGGACAGCACAGCATTATCAAGAATGCTTGTTGTCCTTTTTGTTATCTTGGAGATTTTTCTGCACAACCGCCACTGAAATGCGTTCGCGTAGCGTGACCTACGGTCAATCGCTTTTTAGTAGTCGCTGATTTGATGTTAACGATTGATGAATTGCAATTTGATGGCTCTTCCGTACTTGTTATGCTAAATAAACACTTTGGCAAAGGGAGCAGGGAGCAGGGAGCAGGGAGCAGGGTAAAGAGGCAGTATTCAGAAAATTTTATTAGTTAAATTGCCTTATAACCCTTATTCAGCAAGCTTTATGAGTTTTTTTAACTGGAAATTTAGCATAGTAGGTACTGAAGAACTAATTTGATTAAATAATTAATCCCCAAAATGGGCGTTATTGGTACTTCAGTTCCCCCATATACGCAATAGTTGTCCGCAATAGTTGGCCTTGAGGCATGTGACTCTAAACGGAACAGGATCGAGTCATGGAATTAGAGCTAGGTCGTGTGTCGGTGACATACCCAAGTACACGAAGTTGACAGATCTGAGACATTATCAAAATGGATTTTTTGGCCTCCCCACCTGCTCCTGATCCGTTTTTGTCAGTCAACCAGGCTTGCATGTCTCCCCAGGTACCTCATAATTATGCAAACAGTCGTAAGTTTGTAAAGATTTGATGATGATTTCGAGCTCCCTATAATTATATTCCGGTTTTTGATAAGTTTGAAATACTGACAAAGAAATAGTCAGTACAAAACTATAAAGCCTACTCGTGAACAGTGGGACAGTATGCGCCTGCCAGATATAAATCTGCCTGAAAAGGCGAACGGGTCTAGGGCTGGAATCTGAACCAGAAGCCGAAGTGCTTCTGAAAGGATAGCGATGCCAAAATGTCTGGCGTTACTGAATCAGGGTATGAATTTAGATTTTGAGACTTTGCAGTGCAAGGTCTATACAAGGCTTTTGCTTATTCAACTAATCAATTTTATACTTCAAATCAGCAACGTCAAATGTTTCCAATAATCTCCCTGTTTCTAGCCAGGAGAGGTCAATAAAGTATTCACCAATACCATAAAAATCAAGTTGTTATTTAATCTTACTTAATATGAATAGAAACATTTTCAACAATCATGCATCAACAACTGGAGCAAACAGAACACTAAAGAACTTTCCCCTAAAACTACTAACTTTGTGTTTTGCTTTTATTTCTGGTACAACAACAGCACAAGCTGTTACACTCAATTTGGTTGCTAGTGGTCTTGATAATCCACGAGATCTTACCGTAGGGCCAGATGGGGCTCTATATGTTACAGAGGCTGGTACGGGGGGAGATGGTGCCTGTGTTCCGTCACCAAGTGTGCAAGGTGCAGAAATCTGTTATGGTCCAACAGGTGCAGTTACCAAGATTGAGAATGGAATGCAGCAACGGGTCATTACTGGACTCCCATCCTTAGCACTTCCTGATGGAGTTGAAGCTACTGGTCCCCAGGATATCGCATTCGATCTGGATGGCAATGCTTATGTAATCAATGGTTTTGCTGGTGATCCTACCTTACGGGATACAGTAGTCAATATTCCTGACTTTGGACACTTACTTACTCTTGACTTTGACACAAATTCATGGACTAGAACGGCAGATTTGGCGAAGTATGAAGAGGAAAATAATCCAGATCAAGGTGATTTAGTAAGTAACCCTTTTTCTTTTGTTATTGACAATGGAAATGCTTTAATCATCGACTCCGGGGCAAACGATATACTTAGCGTAGGACTTGATGGTAGTAATTTGACCACAAATACTATATTTGAAAGTCGCCCTTTTGAAAATCCAATTTTTCCTTTTCCTGATGGACCACCTGAGATTTCATTGCAATCAGTTCCTACAGGAATTGCAATTAGTCCAGATGGAACCATATATGTGGTTGACTTCACGGGATTTCCTTATCCAGAAGGTGAGGCTCGTATTTATACACTTGGACTAGATAACGAACCAATATTTTTTGCTGATGGCTTTACGAATCTGATTGATATAGCTTTTGATTCTCAAAATAATCTATATGTTTTAGAATATTCTACTGAATCAGCCTGGAAAAATCCACCAGCACCAGGTTCTATCATCAAAATAACTCCTGATGGAAAGCGTACAACTATTGCTAGTGTGCAAGGACGTAGTGTAACGAAGTAGGTGACTGATACGGTTCAATGTAATCTTCTCGGTAAAACAATTCTTGTTTTTGCTGTTTCACGGTAAAAGTCTGAAG
>NZ_JAAHFV010000019.1:0-59955 GCF_010672755.1 Moorena sp. SIO1F2 | reverse complement strand
TAATTTATATTGGTGCGCATTACCTAGGCGATGGAATGCGCACCAATATAAATTAATTTAGACTATAGTTGGCCATTTTTTTTAGGTCATAACGGCAAACATAAAGGTGTCGATCACTATGTAAATAGTACCACTTAAAAACAAATATTATACAAACGACATAGTAATTTTTTTATCGTTCTGTTTAAACATAATTAATTTACTTGCTTTTTTTTTTGTTTTTTTAGAATAGTTAATGCAATAATTTATCTCTTTATATCCCCATAAACATCACTATTATCGCCAATGTGTGAGAGCGGCTTTCCTTCTCCAGTAGGCTTTATAGCCTTCATTATCGCCCCCCAGGAAGTTTTAAAACTTACTTTGTAAAAATTTTTGTTTATTTTGAAAAACTATTTGCGTTCTTTAGTCCCCATGACTAGAGATGAGTTAGAACAAGCTCTAGTTGATTGTTGTAATTTTTTGACTAAAGAAGAGATAACAAAATTTTTTTATTATTGTTGTTATTGTAACTAAGTTAAGTGCAAACTGCTATAAGTCCTGGTGGTTTATGGGTAGCGATCGCCCTTCTTTGCCTGAACTAGCCACAGTTAAGGGTGCCTACAGGTAAACTATAACAGTAACCATAAACTATTCCCTGTCTAGGACAATTGAACCCCTGATGCTCACAGACCTTAACTTTAGTGGCTTAATCAATCAGCGCTTCTTCCACAATTTTGTGCCTGTACCAGCAACTAACGCGCTACAACTCGGAGCAAGGACACCTGATTTTGAGCTACCAGATATTACCAATAACCGTCAGACCAAATTATCCGATTATCAGGGCAAACAACCAGTCATCTTGGCATTCACCCGCATTTTCACAGAAAAGCATTACTGTCCCCTGTGCTTCCCTCACATCAAAAACATCAATGAAAACTACCAACGTTTCACTGAGAAAGGAGTTGAGGTGTTAATGATTACAAGTACAGATATCAGGCAAAGCCAACAAGTTGTTAACGATCTCAGTTTACGAATGCCACTTCTGAGCGACCCCAACTGTGGCACCTTTCGCGCCTATAACCTTGGTCAAGCACTGGGTGCTCCCCTACCTGGCCAATTTCTTTTAGATCAGCTAGGAAAACTCCGCTTTCAACATCTATTTTCTTTTCTCAATCCAAATGCCGAAGTAGAGACACTGTTAAATGCCATCGACACCCTCTTATGAGGTACAGTCAATTGTCTTACCCCTACTCCCTACTCCCATTAACCCAGGACGAAAGTTCCTCACCCCATTGAGCACTGCTAGATATAATCATAGTCGAACTTGGGACAAGTGACTCCGGGGATTGAAGCGGCGACTTTCACGGATTTTTTCATAATACTCCCGCTCCTGATTGGTCAGGTTTTTCGGAGTTACTATCGTAATTCGCACTAACTGATCACTACGTCCACCCTTAGGTAAAGACCAGCCTTTACCCCGCAGCCGCAGAGATTGACCAGAACGAATACCAGCAGGAATATTCATACTCACAGAGCCATCTGGAGTTGGAACCTCAATTGACCCACCCAAAACGGCTTCATCTGGTGTGATTGGCACTTCGCAAACCAGATTCTCACCATCGAACTCAAAGAAAGAGTGAGATTTGAGTTCTACTTTCAAATACAAATCTCCCTTTTGCTGATTCAGAGGGTTGACCTGACCCTTGCCTCGCACCCGAATACGACTACCGGGTTTGGCACCAGGGGGAATCCTAACAGTTATAGTTTCACTACCTAGGCTGAAACGTTTTTGGACACCATTAAAGGCTTCAGACCAACTGAGGCTAATGGTTGCTTCCCGGTCAGCACTTGCTCCCGTAGTGTTGTTAAAGCCCGAGGTGCTGCTATAGCCACTAAAACCACCAAAATCATTAAACCCATTAGAGTTAGAAGTACTTGTACGGTAGGAGTAGCTATGACTACTTCTGCTTCCACCACCGGGCGCACCAGTGCTAAAGCGACCTAACAATTCATTAATGAACTCGTCAAAGCTGCCGTACTGGCTAAAATCAAAGCCACCAACATCAACACCGACTCCACTACCACCAGACCATCCTTGTCCCGCTTGCTTCCAGTACTGACCAAATTGATCGTATTTCTTCCGTTTGTCCGAGTCAGATAACACTTCGTAGGCTTCATTGACTTCCTTAAAGCGAGCCTCGGCTTGTTTGTCCCCAGGATTCAGGTCTGGGTGGTACTTCCGGGCCAAACGGCGAAAGGACTTTTTAATGTCATCAGCACTAGCAGTTTTGCTGACTCCTAGGATGGAGTAATAGTCTTTGAAGTCGGTCGCAGCCATCAAGAGTTTCTCCTAATCGTCTAAGATCGTAACGGGTAAGTTATTGCCCTTGGATTATGGTTTATCTACCTCAACGCTAGGGTAACAAAGGTTTCAACTAAACTTAGTTCGGTTCTTCCTCACTGGTGCGATCGCAATTTCCGTACATGTTAAATACTCTGTCAAGGCTGTTTTCAGGGTTAGGGCAAGGTCTTCGGTAGCAAGGTGTTAGGCTAATGCTTGTAGTAATTAATGCCTAGGCTAAGCATGTCTAATCCCTATCCCTAGGGTAAGTTTGCCTAGCGCCTAATTTTGATGTAGATGAACTTACCGTTTCCACCCCATAGGACTAAATCACGGCTCCATGGGGAATTACGGCATTTTTGAGCACTACAACAATGCCATTACGAATATAAAATCCCTCGCTTTCGCAGTTGGCTTCTTCTACACGATCCTTGTTGAATATTTTGACATTGTTACCGATACAAGCATTTTTATCGATAATTGCACGACGAATAACAGTATCCTTACCAATCCCTAAAGTCACTTGGCCTTGTTCTTGGGCTGATAGACGTTCTGTTAAAGATTGATAGTAGTCAGCCCCCATAATTAAAGAGTCCTCGATAACTGTTCCAGCTTCCACTCGCGATCGCAATCCCAATACCGAGTTATTAATGCGGCAGTCTTTGAGAATACACCCTTCCCCAATAATTGACTCTGTTACCCGACAGTCTAAAAGCTTTGAGGGCGGTAGATAACGAGCCCTGGTGTAAATCGGAGCATCTTCCTGATAAAAGCTAAAGGATGGCTTAGGTTGACGAGTCAGGGATAAGTTAGCATTGTAGAATGCCTCAATAGTGCCGATATCTTGCCAATAATCATTAAATAAGTAAGCTTGAATGTTATACTTTTGCATCGAGGCTGGGATAACTTCGTTACCAAAGTCTGTGTGCTCAGAATTAGCTTCGAGGAGTTCTTTCATCACTGCTTTACTAAAGACATAAATCCCCATAGAAGCAATATAAGGACTATTTCTGGCTTGTTCTGGTGTCAGTCCAAGCACAGTAGTATCCACTTGCATTTGTTTAAGCAATTCCCCTGTAGGTTTCTCGCGAAAGTCAATCACCTTGCCCCGATCATCAATTTGCATCAAGCCAAAGCTAGATGCCCGTGTCTCATCAATAGGCACAACCGAAAGAGTAATATCCGCTCTAGTGTCCCGGTGACGTTGGACAAATAAGCGATAGTCCATCCGGTAGAGGTGGTCTCCTGATAGAATTAGGTATTCATCAACATCCCAGCCATCAAATAACCAGAGATACTGACGAACCGCATCTGCTGTTCCCTGAAACCAGCTTGGGTTTTCGGCAGTTTTTTGGGCTGGTAAAATTTCAACAAACCCTTCTGTCAAGCCAGAGAAATTATAGGCGCGGGTAATGTGGCGATTGAGAGATGCTGAGTTAAATTGGGTTAGGACATAGATTTTGTAAATCTCAGAATTAATGCAGTTACTGACAGGAATATCGATCAAGCGGTATTTACCTGCCAATGACACCGCTGGTTTAGCCCGGGGCTTGGTTAAGGGATATAAGCGGCTTCCTGCACCACCGCCGAGAATGATTCCTAAAACTTTTTTCACAAAACACCTCTGAAAGGCTCATGCCTGAACAACTCCAGTCTCTGATCGGTTTGGGGCAGTTTTCAAGGGGGCTAAGCCAGTACTTTATTATAAATGCAAAGTTTTCGAGAAGTCTATGTAAAATCCCTAGTTAGCGCCACAGTAAGTTCGGTACTTTCCCGGTGAACAGTAGTAGGTCAAGGGGAAGAGAATAAAATCGCTGGGTCAAATTAATTGGGGAAAGGTTTTAAGACAAATTGAAACCCGGTCGGGCATTTGTATTGCCAGAGGATGGATAACTCAGATGGATACCTATACCAGTGGGTGTCCGGAATCCCTTTAGCCAATTCCTATAGACCCAAACCCGAAGCCAATTCTGATGCAGCTATCCCTAATTAGCAATTGGTACTAGCTATTGCTATAGATAACTAACTAAACATTTTGAATCACTATAGCAAACGTTACTCTTCTCCCCCCGCTGTTTTGGGGGGCTAGTTGTGATTCTCAATCAGCTCAAGTTATGACCCTGGGTCATTATCGGTAATTTCAAGGGTGACAGGAGTAAGTTCAGTATCTTCGGGATAGTTGGTTTCGTCATCTGTGGCTGTAACAGTGTGAGTGATGGTGCCGGGGTGAACACCTTCAGGAGTGCCATCATCTATAACCCGCACCGTCACAGATCCAAAGCACAGTTTATGCCTGTGGAAGTTATAGGGACTTGGTATCAGTAGTTCCAGTCAGCTTAGCAGAAAAAACCCCTTACTGAGTAAGGGGTTTTTTCTACTTTTATCAACCTTCCTGTTAATCAACCCTTCTTGGGTTTTTTCCCTGTTTTAGAATTGCTGAAAAGGATTTGGATTAAACGCGATCGCCAATTTCTGCCAACTCACGTCCACCAAAAATTGCTGAACCATCAGAGTAGAACTTAAACTCCATTAAGTTATAAAATGGATCTTGGAGGAAAAAGGTGCGATGCTCTGTAAGTTGACCGGGAAAGCGAGTCTTGGGTTGCTCGTAGAAGGGTAATTCTTTTTGTTGAGTACGGGAAAGTAAGGCTTCCCAATCAGCCAGGGATGTAAAAACTAACCCGAAATGTCGAGGATAAATACCCCGCTGAGGTGTCAGGGGTTCTTTGGTTAGGTGAGCCACGAGTTGATGACCGTATAAATTCAGAATCACGGCATGGCGAGATTCTCTACCGATTTCGCAGCCAAGTCCATCACCGTAGTAGATTTTAGTTTGCTCAAGGTCGGTAACGGGAAATGCGAGATGAAATAGCACTGGTTTCATAAGTTTTGGTTTGAAGGGAAAACTGTTGAAGGTTTTGACAGTTGAACGCGCACGCGTGGCCTTTTGGCCAAGGTTTTAAAGTTTGAAGGTTGAACGCGCACGCGTGGCCTTTTGGCCAAGGTTTTGAAGGTTGAACGCGCACGCGTGGCCTTTTGGCCAAGGTTTTGAAGGTTGAACGCGCACGCGTGGCCTTTTGGCCAAGGTTTTGAAGGTTGAATGTTTAAGGTTGTTCTTGCCCAGGGATCTCTTGTAGGGTAGGTTGAACGCGCACGCGTGGCCTTTTGGCCAAGGTTTTGAATAAATTCAACTTTATTCAAGAATCTGAACTAATCTGGTATCCGATTGCTTCAGTAGTGTGCTTTGTTGTTGGTTTTTTGGATAATGGGGAATAGGCAATGAGTAGTGGGGTAATGGCTCAGAAGCAATCACAATTACCAATTACTTATTACCACTTCTAGCAATTATCATACTGATGAGGTACACAAGATTTTTTAGCATTCTCCCCATACCCTCGCCCGATAACCCTACTCCCTACTCCCTACTCCCTAAAACCCAGGAATTTGTACCTCACCCAATTGATAACTGCTAGAGCAATTATCAATTACCAATTACCAATATAACTATTTTGCTATGCTTGATGATATTCTTTCTTTAAATCCTTGGCTAGTTGCTGTTGGAGTGAACACAGTTTTCCTAGCCATGGTATGGATTGCTCCCAAAAAGTTACTCACTGCTGCTGGGATTGTCCACGCTTGGATATTAGGGGTACTGATTTGGGGTACTCTGAGTTGGCCAGGTTACACAGTAGTTGGATTTTACTTTTTGGTAGGGTCTGGTGTCACCCGCATTGGTATGGCGCAAAAGGAAGCGGCAGGAATTGCGGAAAAGCGTTCCGGTGCTAGGGGACCAGAGAATGTTTGGGGTTCAGCACTTACTGGAGCGATTTGTGCTTTGGGTACCCTAGTGGTGGATGCTCCTTACCAGGAGTTATTGTTACTGGGCTATGTCGCTAGTTTTGCTACTAAGTTGTCCGATACCACTGCCAGTGAGGTGGGTAAGGCTTACGGCAAACGGACTTTCCTGATTACTACCTTACAGCCAGTAGCCCGGGGAACAGAAGGAGCTGTAAGTCTTGAGGGAACCCTAGCTGGAGTAATTGCATCAGCTGCGATCGCATTTGTGGGTTGGGGCGTTGGTTTGGTTAACTTGACAGGAGTATTTTTCTGTGTTATTGCTGCCTTCATCGCCACCAATCTGGAGAGTGTAATTGGTGCGACACTACAATCTAAATTAGAATGGCTGACCAATGAAGTCGTGAATATTATTAATACGATGATTGGTGCGATCGCTGTTGTGCTGTTAGCTCTAGCATGGCACTGGATCAGCCAGGTATGAAGCATGAAGCATGAAGCATGAAGCATGAAGTATGAAGTGTTAATTGCGAAGCATGAAGTGTTAATCGTGAAGTATTAAGGATGAAGGATGAAAACATACAACTTGCTAAGCAACTAATCAATCTAATAAATTGAGATAGCGTTAGACTTCCGACTTCCGAGTTCCCACTTTATACTTCATACTTCATACTTCATACTTTATTCAGATTTTGGTCCAAAGACCATCTGTAGAACCATTGGTTCACCATCATCCCGGTGATACCTATCTGCCCACTGGCGGATAATTTCATCTAACTCTTCCATGGCCTGATTGATTTTCTCTGGCGGGATATCTAGTTCCTCCAACCCTCGCATGACTTGCGGCTGACGCTCTGCCCAGTTTCTCATTAACCGGAAGTATCGCGCTGTTTCGTCAATCATGGTGTAGGTGCGGGCTTTGTCATCTACTGGCGAGTAATATGCATTGGTTAGAGCGTAGTAGGGTAAGCCACCGGTGTGATCGATTCTGGTGACAGTTCCTGAATAGGTTAAGCGACGCTTGATGTGTTCAGCTAGAGCTTCACTCAATGGTAGACGTCGCTCTGGTGGTAAGTCTTCTTGAGATCTCCGGTGGAGAAATTCTATTAATTCAAAGAATTGTAAGGAATTAATGATCTGGGCATCCGGCAGGTGATCTGGCAGCTTGATCTCAAGATTGCGCTTTTCTTCCAAGTCAAGGCTGGTGCCATTGATACGAGATTGCCCTGGTTGCCAGGGATAGTGTTCCATCCAGACATAGGGAAACTGAATCAGATAGCGAGGTTCCTGAGACCCCAGCATCTTGAGCAGTTTCCCTTCTGTTAACGCTTGTCGAACTTCCTCAACAATGACCTTTACCCGCTTTGGCTCAATGTGATGCAAATGCCCAGTCATGCGGATATTGCCATCTTGCTCCAGATAGGTCATGTAAATGGCACATTTGGCAGCGGTTGCTGCTGCATCTAAAAACGCCCCATGTCGGTGTCCACTCGTCCGCAGGGCGCTGAAAGCCAGGTATAGCATGATCTGATCCATTGCACTGGGGCTTAGGGTTTTGATCAGATCGGATTGGTTGATCATCTTAGGGGCAATCACATCTACTTCCGTTGGTTATCAAGCTTATTTAGTTTCATTTTTCCACACTAGAACTAACTCACTGTCATCGAAGAAAGCGAGCTGAGGTTGCTTGGCAGAAAATTGACGAATTAAGAGGCACCCTAATCATGTCTTTTCCAATATATTATATAAAATAAGTCAACTACAAGTACACTATATTGAATTAGCACTTTCCCACTGTAGCCCGCTACTCGTACCCAACAGTGGGATTGAAATGCAGCCAGATATGCCATCAAACTGAATCCAGTCAGTTGACTCTCACACAAGAGACAGACGTCCGCTACCACGATGGGCGATCAGGGTAGTTGGAATTACTGGTGATGAGACAAATTTGTGGTTTTCTTTTCTTCCATAAGAAAAAATTTGTCCTGTTTGCTCTACTAAACTGGGACAATCATTACTATAGTTTAGTGGTGCATTTGAGCCATGGGCAATCATCGGTAAATTAACCCCAAACCAGATGGTTAAAACAGTAATTAAAGCAATAGGAGTGTAAATTCGCATAACCGATATCCGTATCAATGTTCCTCTAATTACTGATACATCTTGCTCGGTAATGGTTCAGGAAAAAATATAAACTATAAGCGAACTTTAAAAAAAGACCGATATTTTAAATTTATAGTTAAATTATTTATTTAAAAAAAATATAGTTGAATAAATTATGTCAAGCTAGCGAATCTAAGGCGGGGGCGCGGGTATTGTGGGGCGGGGGCGCGGGTATTGTGGTAATTATGGAGATTTTATTAGAATTTTTGCCTAATTGCATGCATTGAGATGCACCCAATGTAATCCTTATCATATAAAGATTATTCTAATCTTAATAAGTTATTTATTTACCGCCATGAATCTTATTGAGCGAATTATGATGGCAATTACCTTTACTAAAAATAAAGATAGGTAATACTGCTGATTATATTAAATAACTGCAAACTTGCTAAGTATGCAAAGGCGATTACCTAGCAACTATTCACATTGCCAACCGCTTATGTAGCAATCCTAAATTATTTGTTAAAAATCCCCAATGGTAATATAATCGATTCTCTTCCGCTACTGCCGGTTTATCCCCTTGTTTGGAAGTTTTACAACTCAAATGGAAGGCTGTATAAAGGGAATGGTTTTTCTTGAATCCGTTCGGCAATCGGTCTAACCTTCTGAACCACCTCAATTAAGTAATCATAATCAGGTGCTTTAGCATTGGGGATGTATCCTGCTGATGCTGCCATGCTGCTGGAGGCAGATTCTAGTGCCTTGTGGATCTCCTGTTGTAGATTTCTCTCGACTGTTGGTCCGATCAGGATAGAACCGCTGGGAATTTTATGAGAATCTATATATAAAATCCGGAACCTGGTTTGACTATAGTCTAGGCGGTAGCGTTCCAACTCTTCTAAAGACAACGCTCCAGCGACTACCTCCTCAGAGGCAATCCACTCTAAGACTTGTTTTGGTGTGGGGGCAAAACGCACTTCCGCTAGGGTCAGACCGTAGAGATTGTAGATTGGCAGATAATATCCTGTGGCAGAACCGGGTTGACCTAAAGCAATGACTTTGCCCGCTAGTTCAGTCAAGTGTTGGATCGGGCTTTCGAGTTCTACTACGATGACTGAGCGCGACTTTTTGACTCCTTGGAGAGGTAGCACTGGTATGTACTGTGCCTCAGCAATGGCGATGGCTGCTAAACCAGGAGGAGCAAACACGATAGACAACTTGCTCTGCTTAATCAAAGTTAGTGCTCTGCGCTCGTTGTACATCGGTTCTAATTCTATAATCATCTTAAGTCGAGCACCAAGATATTCGATTAGCTTTGAGTATCGCTCTATGAAGCGATAGCTTTCCCCGTAACTTACGATCCCAATACTTAATTTCCCTAGCCTAGGGGTATCCGGTGAGTTACAAGCTGTAAAAATCAATATAAGATTCAACAAGAATAGACGGCGGTAAAACATAATTAATTACCTTAAGAACTAAAACAGCTGTGGCACTAATGATACTATGGGAGATGGCTAATGTTAAAAAAACTTAATTTAGGAATCAAGGTAAACTTACTATTGCTATCGATTTTTATAGGACTTGTACTGACTGGTGGGTTGGTTTTGTCTCAACTTTTAGAAGGCTATGCCGAAAAACTCGTAACTGACCAAGCCCTAATTCTGATCGAAACCATGGGTTCGGTGCGGGAGTATACCAATAATCAAGTGAATCCAGAATTAGCTGATCGATTAGAAAATGAAGACAGATTTTTACCCCAAACAGTACCTGCTTATTCAGCTCGTGAAGTTTTTGAAAATTTACGTAAACGTGAGCAATATCGTGATTTTTTCTATAAAGAAGCGACCCTTAATCCAACTAACCTCAGAGATAAAGCTGATAGTTTCGAGACTGAAATCGTGGAGAGTTTTCGACAGCAGCCATATCTAACAGAAAAAACCGGTTTTCGCTCTCTTCCTAGTGGAAAAATTTTTTATGTTGCCCGTCCTCTCGCCGTTTCTGAAAAAAGCTGTTTACGATGCCACAGTACTCCTGAAGCCGCCCCTGCTAGCCAAATTGCTACCTACGGTGATCAGCATGGTTTTGGTTGGAAGCTCGATGAAATTGTTGGGGCAAAAATTGTATCAGTGCCAGGGTTTAAAATCTTTAATTCTGCTAAGCAGTTACAGGTATTGGTGATTGGGATTATTACTGGTTTTTTCCTGGTAGCCATCTTGCTGATTAATCGTTTCCTCAAGGTATCGGTGACCAAACCTCTTAAGCAGATGGCTCAATTAGCTAAGGAAGTGAGTACTGGCAATATGGCTGGAGAATTTGACCATGATTCAGATGATGAAATTGGTATACTCGCCAAATCTCTGAATCGGATGAAAGTTAGTTTAGAAATGGCGATGAATATGCTGAATTCAGAAACTAATTAGTAATCCCAAATTACTAAATGCTTGCTAAGCTGATGGCTGAATGATTACTAAGTATTACTTATATAGCACTACCCATTGAGATTAGGACATTGTCTTGATGCAATAGCGAGTGGTTTGAATTTACCGTAAGATAGGGTCGCCTTATTAAAAAATATTTAACCCTTTTCTGCATAACCTGCTAACTATAAAGGCTCCACTATCTAAGGTTTTGTCTCCGGGGAAACCCCCAAGACCGCGCTGCATCGCTCCTAAACTCCGAAACGTGAGTCTAGCTGACTTCTGACTTCTGACTTCTGACTTCTGACGCTAAGCGTAGCGCTATAACTGACCCGATGACATTAAACGCCGTTGAAAGTCTTGGGCATATTTTTGATTGGGAATTTGTTGAGATAAAGCTTTTACAAATTCTTGGGCGGAAGAGTTAGGATGCTGGACAAGAGTACGCTGGCAGACAATGGTAGCCATCGGGCCAATTAACTCAGCGAGTTCCTGTTGGCAAAGAGCTACAAAATTGGGGTCTAGTAAATTACTATTCCGATTAGGGGCAGAAGAAATTGGCAGTGGTGTAGGACTAACCCAGGGTTGAGTTGTACTGGCTGGCCGTCTTGGGGAAGAACCATTACTGATTCTTGACTTATGGCTTTTTGTTTCTTTGGAGGCTTGGCTAGTTTTGGTATGGAAAGGTATCTTGGTGGGATACAACGCATTGTTAATATCTACTAACTGCTGATAAATTTCTTCAGCAGTTTGGGGACGCTGATTGGGTAAACGAGCCATCAGATAGTCGAGGAAATCTGCCAGTTGTGGCAAAATATTCAGAACACTGTCGTGCCAGCTTAACTCATCATTATAGGATTCATAAAATTTACTCGGGTCTTGACCAGTGAGTAGATAAACAAAGGTGCGCCCCAAAGCAAAAAAGTCTGATTGGGGGACTGCCTGACCGTTAAGCTGCTCTAGTGGTGTATACCCTGCGGAAACTACCCCTGTTACCATACCAGTGGCTTTTTTGGTCACAAAGGTACCTGTAATTTCCCGGGCAGTGCCAAAGTCAATTAACACCAGTTGTCCATCTGTCCTGAGCATAATGTTAGAGGGCTTGATATCCCGATGGAAAAAGTTATGACTGTGTACTGCCTGTAAGATGGCAGCTAGCTGGATCAGCCACCGAATGGCAATTTTCTGGTCAATGGGAGCACCCCGCTTTTGGATGTATTGCTTTAGATTCAATCCTTGAATCTTTTCCATCACCAGACAATGAACTGGCTCGTCCCTGTCTCTGGGGTGGACTGTGAAGTAGGCATCAGGTTCTACTTTGGGAATGCCACTATTCTCTAGTCGGGCGAGAACTTCGGCTTCTCTTTGGAATAGTTCAATATACTTGGGACTATTCTTAATTAGAACTTTCAGGACTCTAGGGTTGCCTTGAGGATCAACAATTTCATAGGTTTTGCCAAAACCGCCACTTCCCAGTTGACTGATCACTCGATAGCGCCCTTCCAGCAACAACTCAGAATTACAACTCTGACAGAATAGTTTACTGTCAGGGTTGCGGGGATTTGAGCAGTTGGGATTAATGCACAGACTCATCTGAATTAGCTGGTACAGGACTTAGGCATCGAATCAGTAGAGTTCTAGCAACAGTCAATTTTGGCTAGGTATCTATATTTACTTATCGGCTGAGCCGTGCCAATTTATGCACCAACCATGACACAACAAGTTATACACATGATATTTTAAAGGGCTATTTGGATTTTGGGTTTCCAACTTGACCAGATGGTGGTTTGGTGGTTTGGTTGAAGGTGGTTTGGTTGAAGGTGGTTTGGTTGAAGGTGGTTTGGTTGAAGGTTGTTTGGTTGAAGGTTGAAGGTTGAAGGTGGTTTGGTTGAAGGTTGAAGGTGGTTTGGTTGAAGGTTGAAGGTTGTTTGGTTGAAGGTTGAAGGTTGAAGGTTGAACGCGCACCCGTGGCCTTTTGGCCAAGGTGGTTTGGTTGCAGGTTGAACGCGATCGCGTTCAACATTCAACCTTTAACTTTTATAGCTTCCCTGGAATTAAGTATCCCACCTTAGGCGGTACAGTTGGAGGGGCTGGTCTTTACCTTTAACCTTAACCGGGGACATTTTTTCCAACGGTAGAGTTTTATCCCTCAGCTTGTCGAAGGTGCTTTGGGAAATTAGAATCTCTCCCTCCTGAGCAGCACTACAGATGCGGCTAGTAACATTGGTAGTGTCACCGATAGTAGCGTATTGAATCAGCTTCTGTGAACCGATATTACCTGCTGCGACTTTGCCAGTATTGAGTCCAATGTGGATTTCAATCTCTAAATTGCGCCGCTGGAACCAATCCTGATTTAGGTGAATAACTGCCCGTTGCATTGCGATCGCAGCTTGGACGGCTCGGTCAGCATCGTCCGGTTGGCAATAGGGGGCTCCCCACACAGCCAGTAAGGCATCGCCAATATATTTTTCTAAAGTGCCTTCGTATTTAAACACAATATCCTCTACCATCACCTGGAAGTACTCATTGAGCATCTCAATTACTTGGCGTGGCTTCATCCGAGAGGACATTTGGGTAAATTTACTGATGTCGGCAAACAGAGCGGTTACTTCGGTATCTATAATTTCCAAGTGGCCTTCTTCCTTGAGCTTTTTACTCACAGCTTCTGGAAAGAAAAGCTCAAATTTACTCCGCATTACTGCTTCTTCCTGCATCTTCTGGTAAAGTTGAGCATTGTCAATTGCGATCGCAGCTTGGTTAGCCAGAGCCGTCAAAAACTCCAAGTCTTCTTGAGAATAAATATTGGCTCTAGACAGATTGTCCGCATACAATACCCCAATCACTTCCTCTCTTGGTTTTAGGGGTACGCACATGGAGGCATGGATTTCTTGCTGGAGCACTGACTGGGAATTACTGAATCGTTGGTCAATGGCAGCATCAGCAATTAAAACCCCATCCCCCTTCTGGTGTACGAAATTGGTGATTCGTTTGCTATAAAATCGCTCATGGGTGGGTATGCCTGTTCGGGAGTTGACAGCTTTTTCCTCTAGCATTCCCGTGTCTTGATTAACCATGAGGATGATTGCCCGGTCTACATTCATAATCTCGAACAGCAGGTCAAGAATTTTTCTCAACAAGTGATCAGGCTCATCGGGAGAGGAAAGTTGCTTACTCACCTCCAATAAGATTTTTAACTTGTCTACTGAGCGTTGACCTGTATCTTGCTCTCGCAGCTTCAGGGCTGAGCCTTTATAAGTTAAACTGTCATGGTGCAGTAATTCCTGAATTTCGACACGGGTTTGTTCTGGGGATAACCTGCTGACAATCGAAAAGTTGGAATCATTATCCTTCAAGATATTTGGGGTGATTCTGCCATCATCACTCACAAATTCAAAGATTACACTGCCCAGACGTATTAAGTCTCCGTCTTTGAGCTCACACTGGTCAATTTTGGCGTCATTAACAAACGTGTGATTTAGGCTACCTAAGTCTTTTAGGATAACCCGATCATTCGTGAGTGTGACCTGAGCATGATGACGGGAAAGACTTTTATGAATTACGGTAATACTATTATTTATTTCCCGTCCTATGGTATTGGCTCCACTGCTCAATTTATAACTTTCTTGGTTATTCGGCTCTGATTTAGCAATTAAATACGGCACAATCTAGCTCTCGTCATTAGTTTCTATATCAGAGTATAATCTAAATTATAAAACTACTAATTTAAGGTTCTAGGATCTAGGTTTAATGGCTAAGGGTATTATGATAAGCCTATGAAGCGCGCCTTTTTTAGCAAGGAGGTAATCAAATGCCCCTGTTTTAACTAATACCTAATACCTGACACCATTACCCTAAGCTCTAATCCCTAACCCCTAAGCTCTAATCCCTAACCCCTAAGCTCTAATCCCTAATCCATAGAATTGGGTTGATAACTGTTTTAAAAACTGGTGAGATAAATTTTGTGGTAGTAGGATAAAACTTGAGATTAGGTTAACACTTCCTTGACTGGTAGTTTCTAGGGCAATGGGTTGAGGCTTTTTAAAAGTATATCAAACTATTAAGCCATTTTGGCAAAAATAAGTCATAGTCTATATAATTAGTTATAATCAAATAATTGGAAGTACTATCCCCATTGGGGGGAGGAGGAAGCCATGGGGATCGCTACAGTTAACCCAGCAACCGGGGAAACCATCAAAACCTTTGAGCCAGAGAGTCCGTCGTCCATTGCGACCAAGCTAGCAATTGCCCAAGAGGCGTTTGAGCAATACTGCCAAACATCAATGGAGCAAAGAGCAGAGTGGCTAAACGCAGCGGCGGAGATTGTAGAGCGGGATCGAGTCAAATTCGGCGAGCTGATGACCACGGAGATGGGAAAACCCCTCAAAAGTGCGATCGCAGAAGCGCAAAAATGTGCTTTGGTTTGTCGGTACTACGCTGAACACGCAGCTGAATTCCTCGCAGATGTCCCAGCCTCTACCGATGCCACCCAAAGCTTTGTGCGCTACCAACCTCTAGGAGTAATTCTAGCAGTCATGCCCTGGAATTTTCCATTTTGGCAAGTCTTCCGTTTTGCTGCTCCAGCATTGATGGCAGGAAATGTGGGGTTGCTCAAACATGCCTCTAATGTGCCTCAATGCGCCTTAGCCATTGAGCAAATCTTTGCTGAAGCAGGATTTCCGGAAGGGGTGTTTCAGACCTTACTGATTGGTGCTGACCAAGTAGAGCCAGTAATTCAGGATCCACGGGTCAAAGCTGCCACCCTAACTGGTAGTGAGCTAGCAGGAGCTGCTTTAGCGGCTGCGGCTGGGACACAAATCAAGAAAACTGTCCTGGAACTAGGGGGAAGTGACCCGTTTATTGTCCTAGAAAGTGCCGATTTAGAAGCAGCAGCTACTACGGGTGTGACTGCTAGGATGCTCAATAACGGTCAATCGTGTATTGCAGCGAAACGGTTTATTGTGGTGGACGCAGTAGCCGATGAATTTCAGCAACGCCTACTGGAAAAATTCCAAGCCCTGAAAGTGGGAGATCCCATGGCGGAAGATACGGATATTGGCCCGTTGGCAACCCCTGGTATTCTTAGAGACTTAGACCAACAGGTACAAGCCTGCATTGAACAAGGGGCAAAGGTTCTTATCGGTGGCCATCCTTTAAGCGATCGCGCTGGTAACTTCTACCCCCCCACAATTCTAACTGACTTCCCATCAGGCACTCCAGCTGATAACGAAGAATTTTTTGGCCCTGTTGCCCTATTGTTTAGAGTTCCGGATATTGATGCTGCTATTAAGCTTGCCAATTCCACAGTATTTGGATTAGGAGCCAGTGCCTGGACAACCAATGAGGAGCAAATCCCCAGGCTGATTGATGAACTTGAAGCTGGAGCAGTTTTTATCAATGGCTTAGTCAAATCCGACCCCCGTTTACCCTTCGGTGGGATCAAACGTTCTGGGTATGGGCGAGAACTAAGCATTCAAGGGATACATGAGTTCGTAAACATCAAAACTGTTTGGGTGAAGTAAAAATTCTAGGTATTAGGCTAAAACCATTAGTAAGCATATGCGCTATGCGCACGCTGCTTGAGGTGCTATCAGCTATCAGCTATCAGCCTATGCGCTACTTGAGGTGCTACTTGAGGTGCTATCAGCCTTGCTTATGGGTCAAGTCCCAGCGTCGAAGCCTGTGCCACACTAGTTGAGGTACTTTTGAATAAAATAAGCTGACAGCTGACGGCTGACTGCTGAATGCTTACAACCATTAGCCTATAGCAATTCTATTTAAATCCTGAACAGTGACAGTTACTACTGACGGATTCTCCGACTCAGGAATCAGGAATCAGGAATCAGAACTATTCTTAAAATTAACCTTGTTGGTGAAGCTATCTGTGTATCCGTCTCTATCCCTGTGGTGCTGGTGAAGGGGAAAATAAAAAGTTTTTAGGTAAAATTTTTAACTTTTTTATATCAACTTTTTACTGTTAACTTTTATTAAAGTTACCCAGATAGAAGCCAGAATGGCCATACAACTCAGTACTCTGCTTCTTTCATGGTTATCAAAAGCTTATCAAAAGCTACTTTAACATTGCCCCAACCCCACTTAACTTCTGATAAATTGGCATACACCGGATATCAAATGCTAAATCTTTTGTCATGAACTAATAACAAATATGGACGAAAGCTAATAGAAAAAGCTAAAAAGGAATCTCAAAATAAATCTAAAAATTATTTTTTACAATCAAAGATTATTTTGATACCAAAAACCTATATACCAGGGATGATTAGATATGGGTGACATGAATACCGCTGAACTATTGGTACATTGCTTAGAAAACGAAGGAGTCGAGTACGTTTTTGGACTACCTGGAGAAGAAAATCTCCATGTTCTAGAAGCTCTCAGACATTCTTCAATTCAATTTATTACCACTCGTCATGAACAGGGAGCAGCCTTTATGGCAGACGTTTACGGACGGCTGACAGGAAAGGCTGGAGTTTGCCTGTCTACCCTTGGTCCAGGGGCAACTAACTTAATGACTGGGGTTGCTGATGCCAATTTGGATGGAGCACCCCTAGTAGCAATCACTGGTCAGGTGGGAACGGACCGGATGCATATTGAGTCCCACCAGTACTTGGATTTGGTGGCAATGTTTGCTCCAGTGACTAAGTGGAACCGGCAAATTGTTCGCCCTGATACGACAGCAGAAATTGTCCGTAAAGCGTTTAAACTCGCTCAGACCGAAAAACCAGGAGCGGTACACATAGATTTGCCAGAAAACATTGCGGCTATGCCAGTCAATAGTCAACCCCTAGGCAAAGATGGTCGGGAAAAAACCTTTGCGTCTTTCCGTAGTTTGGGTAAGGCAGCTGTGGCAATTTCTAAGGCAAAAAATCCCCTAATCTTGGCGGGTAATGGCGCAATTCGTGCTGGTGCTGCTGAAGCCTTAACCGAATTTGCCACCCGGATGAATATTCCAGTGGTCAATAGCTTCATGGGTAAAGGGTGTATTCCTTATACTCATCCCCTGGCCTTGTGGACTTTGGGATTACAACAACGAGACCACATCACCTGTGCTTTTGAGCAATCGGATTTGGTGATTGCGGTGGGATATGATTTGATTGAATATTCTCCCAAAAAGTGGAATCCAGAGGGCAAGATTCCGATTATTCATATCGGTGCCAGTCCAGCAGAAATTGATAAAAGCTACATTCCTTTAGTGGAGGTAGTGGGGGATATTTCTGACTCTCTCAAGGAAATTATGAAGCAGGGAGACCGGGAAGGTAAACCGATACCATCCGCTGCTGAACTTCGGTCGGAAATCCGAGAGGACTACGAACAGTATGCTAATGATGAAGGTTTTCCGATCAAGCCACAAAAACTGATCTATGACCTACGCCAGGTCATGGAACCAGAAGATATTGTGATCTCTGATGTAGGAGCTCACAAGATGTGGATGGCTCGTCAGTATCATTGTGATTGTCCCAATACCTGTATCATTTCTAATGGTTTCGCAGCGATGGGGATTGCTTTGCCAGGAGCACTAGCGGCTAAGCTGGTTTATCCGGATCGGAATATCGTGGCAGTCACTGGTGATGGGGGCTTTATGATGAATTGCCAGGAACTTGAAACAGCACTCAGAGTAGGGACTGCCTTTGTGACACTGATTTTCAATGATGGTGGCTATGGCTTGATTGATTGGAAGCAACAAAATCACTTTGGTGAGTCGGCTTTCGTGAATTTTGGCAATCCAGATTTTGTCAAATTTGCTGAAAGTATGGGACTAAAAGGCTATCGTGTCAATTCAGTGGATGAGTTGATTCCTATCCTACGAGAAGCATTAGCTCAAGATGTGCCTGCGGTGATTGATTGTCCGGTGGATTATGGCGAAAACCTGCGCTTTAGCCAAAAGACTGGTGGTTTAACTTGCAAGATTTAATGTTATTTGGATTGGAGGTTGGAGGTTGGAGGTTGAAGGTTGAACGCGATTGCGTGGCCTTTTGGCCAAGGTTGAAGGTTGGAGGTTGAAGGTGGAAGGTGGAAGGTGGAAGGTTGAAGGTTGAAGTTGGAAGGTTGAAGGTTGAACGCGATTGCGTGGCCTTTTGGCCAAGGTGGAAGGTGGAAGGTTGAACGCGATTGCGTGGCCTTTTGGCCAAGGTTGAAGGTTGGAGGTTCTAATCTTCCAGTTGTGAACCCTCTGTTCCCTGTTCCCTGTTCCCTCAACAGTGAATAATTTTCAACCTACCCTACAAGGGATGCCAATAGCGAACAACCGCTTAACCTTCAACTGCTTAACCTTGGCCTTTGGCCACGCAATCGCGTTCAACCGGTTAACTTTCAACCTTCAACCTCCAACTGATTAACCTTCAACTTGTTAACCTTAAACTTGTTAACCTTAAACAAACCTTTGGGCCACAATGGCGAGACAGCAGGAATTTATATAGTTATCTTATTAAATACAACTAGGTTGGTTTCAACAACCAATCATTGCATCAAGAAATTTGGCACTAGAGAGTTGATCCAGGAAGAATAGGTGAAGGATTTTACTCTGGATTTGCAAAGTCTACTTTATCCTTCGCCAAACCTCTAGGGTTTAGGAAAAAAACTATTCCTAACTGGGACGAAAAACTGCTTTACTGGCTGCGGAAGGAATAACTAAACTTTGGGCGATATATATATGATTGCCCTGATGTTTAATGCCTATCCATAATGGTCATTACTGGATTGATTCTCTAGAGCTAATTTTACCCAACCAAATTAAACCTTTTGAAAAGGGAGAGTACTCAATATGGATGAGATGGAAATTTATAATTAGCGTCCTGCTGGTTCTGCTCTGTTTTCAACTTCGGAAAGCTTTATGGATTCCATCAAAGATTTGGACTTCATGACAGATGTGTCAGAATATCAGGTCGACAAGATTGAAGGAGGCGAAGACAACAGACACCCTCGCATTATTCCCAAAGACTTTGTCGGCGCAGGCCAGCCTTTTCTCATTAGTAATGAGGTGGATTTAGAACGAATCGCGATCGCTAAAAACGGTGGTACTGCAATCGTTAATCAAAACGTTAACATTTTCAACCTGTTCATAATTCTCTGAACTCACTTGTCCTAGCCGTATTCCTGCCTAAGTCCTAAGGTTTTGATTATGCAATTACTGGATGCTTTACGAAATCAACGACTGGATTCTTCTATACCTGGATTGTTTGATGTTTTTTATGATATTCTTAACAATGTTCAGATTCAATCTAATTTCTATATTACTCATCCAAAGTACAAACCCCTGGAACTTCCAGATGAAGTGGTGCCTCTGTTTACCAAGCAGCTGTTACCAGGACTGGCTCTATCAGAAGAACCGGATTATAAATTTACGCCTAAAGAAGATTTTGGCATGAATCGCTGCCAAATTGTTGCTAATGCGTTACTAGAAGCTTGGCTACAAGGTCACGACTCCCCAGAAGGTCGGATGAATTTTATCCTCCACAACTTTTCTTTGCTTGGAATTGATCTGAAGCGTCCTTACTTGAATGCTAACTCTAAGGATATTTATTAAAGATGGTTTGTAAGCTATCAGCTTATGCGCTACGCGCACGCTACGCGAACAGCTATAGCAAAGGGAACAGGGAACAGGGAACAGGGAGTAGGGAACAGGGAACAAACATTCTCTCAATTGATTTAGGATTGCTATATAGCGCTACGCGCTACTAATGGTGCTACTTGAGGTGCTTTTGAATAAGCGATGCAGAGGTGCGACCCGTGGCGAATTTAATTACGGGTCAAACGCACCATTACGGTCTTGGGGGTTTCCCCCAAGACCGCGCTGCATCAAGACAAGAGGTAAGCATTCGTTAGGTCACAGGCTAGAAGCCTGTGCCACATAGAAGCCTGAGCCTGTGCCACATAGAAGCCTGTTTTATATATGGGTTGTCAACCATTTCTGGCAGGAATTGGCAAAAGGTAAGAGGGAAAAAGCAAGAGGGAAAAGAAATCCAGAGTTTTATTGGAAAATAATAAACGACTTCCTAGATTTACATCTCATTTGTAAACCCTATAGTCACACAATTACAACTGATATACCACTAATTAGAGAAATAAAAAGTTTATAAACATTGCGGATAGGAATAAGCTTAGTGGG
This sequence comes from Moorena sp. SIO1F2, assembly GCF_010672755.1. NCBI lineage: Bacteria > Bacillati > Cyanobacteriota > Cyanophyceae > Coleofasciculales > Coleofasciculaceae > Moorena > Moorena sp. SIO1F2. The sequence continues at coordinate 39,197 of NZ_JAAHFV010000019.1, read as the reverse complement.
GAAGTACTCAGTATAATCAGAACAGGGTAAAATAGATCAGCAACTCCAGCTTTTTACCACTCTTTGATGGTACGGGTGAATAGTTGAACTCGTTCAATTGTTGGCTGCTACGTAGGCATATGCGCTACGCGCAGGCTACGCCAACAGCTAATGGGCTACGCGCACGCTACTTGATGTGCTTATGGGCTATGGGCAAGCTACACCGAACAGCTTTTGAATGAAAGAAGTAAGCATTCGTTTAATCTCCGTTCCCTTCCCCCAGGGAGGAATTCATCGTCTTTGGCTTTGAGTCCGTTGAACTCGTCAGCCGGATAGCTTGTTTTAAGCTGACCACTGACGACTGATAGCTGTTCGCGTAGCGTGCGCTTCGCGCATATGCTTACGTAGTACACCCTAAACGAACGGGATGTGTCTAATCAAAACAACCTAATGTGCATCTACCTTAAATAGAAATTTTGGATAAAAGCAGAAATGGCACGAAGAATTTGGTCATTAGGTCAAAGTTTATTAGCTGGCAGTCTTTTGAGTCTGCTTTGGATGGAGTCAGCAGTAGCTGAAACTCAGGAACTAAATCGGGCAGACGTATGCAGAATCAATCACCCGGTGACGGTGGAACTGTTTCGAGAAGAATTCAAGTCACGCAAAGCTACTCAGGACGATTACTTAAAACCTGAAAATGATTGGATTAAGACACAAAGGAGTTCTTTGTCAGAACTAATATTTAATGAGGGTTCTGTAATTCGAGTTGATGAAAATTCAAAGTTTCGTTTCGAGAATGGAGATAGCATATATAAATTGAATGGATACCAAAAATCTGCTTGTCTAGACAATAAGTTCATTCAAACTGATGGAGTTTTTTCTTCAACGGAAGTAGTCCTGACTGAAATCATATTTGTTCTTCAGGAGGGCAAGGCTTTAGCTATGGCTCCCTCTAATAGTATCAGTACTCAGGTTCAAACCCCACAGAGTCGTATTGATATTCTAGCTCCTGAAACTTCTGTTTCAACTCCTGGCTTACTTCAGCCACGGGAAAAAGGTACTGCAGTGGTGGTAGAGCATCGCGACAACATAACTAGTGTATTTGCCCTGACGGATGGCGACATTACAGTCTCTACTTTAGACGGTAAAAGCTCCAAGAAATTACTGGGTGGAGAAAAGGTTGATGTTGAGGACGGCACAGTGGGACAGGTTGAAGAATTTGACTTACAGGAGTTTTACCAGACCGAGCCATTAGCATCGGATCTAGGACCATTAGCATTGGATCTAGGACCAGAAGGCAACAATTCTTTCCAAGAGTCAACACCTCCAGACGTTAAAAGAACGGTCAATGACGTTCAAGATGAAACCTTGGCTGCCCTGAGAAGGCAACAGGTTGCCTCTAAAATCTCTTTTCGGGATGATGCTCTAAGAGGTAGGGACAGCTTCTTTGAGAGTGAGGATAATTTCCTTCGGGACAATGATGGTCTAACAGGGCAAACTTCCTCTGACATTATTAATCCAGTAGTTACCGATGGCATTTTTGTCAGGACAGGTGGAGATCTGGCCACCTTCACAGATGTGCAGGGTAACGTAACTCCCATTACTTTGGATTTTGATGATGACCCCACCATCACAATTGATGGCAATGGTGGGATCTCCAACAATGCTGGTCTCAGTGGGAATAATGCCTCAGGCACTGTGATTAATCCAGATGGTACCGCCACCCGCATTGAAATTTTTGGCGTGAACGGTGATGAACCTCCTGAGAATGTGCCGTTCCAGGGTACCTTGACTGACGGCATTGCTCCTGACCGCTAAGAATTGTTAGCAACTGAAGAATTGAGGGAATTAGGGCATCTACTACTCAATCAACAACCGTGGGTGTAAATTTTGAATACAAAAAATTGCTTACTGCTATCTGGAGCTTTGGCATGTCTTCTCCCTTTACCAGCCATGGCAACTCGTTCGACAGAGGGAGTTAGTCCTAACCCAGGTACATTCCCAGAAAAAGTTACTAGGTCGGTTGTCTCTGTTGATACTCTAGCTGACCTTGCTCCGGTGTTAGCAAATACTTCTGAACAAGCAGAAGCTGAGGTTACTGAAGCTAATTTCTTGGATTACCCTATGGCTCAGGTAACCCCAGTTTGGCAACTAAGGGATATACAGCCAACGGATTGGAGCTTTCAGGCACTACAGTCTCTGGTGAAACGATATGGTGTGATTGTTGGGTATCCCGACGGCACATTCCAGGGAGATCGCCCCCTTACCCGCTACGAATTTGCTGCTGCACTTAATTCTGTGCTGGATGCCATTGATCAGTTAATCGAGTCTGGGTCTGAAACAATACCAACTCAAGAAGATTTGGCCACTTTAGAAAGATTGGGTACTGAGTTTTCCGCTGAACTTGCTGAGACTCAGCGCCAGATTGAAAGTTTGGAGGTTCGGACAAAAACCTTAGAGCAGAAGCAGTTTTCCCCCAAAGTCAAACTAGGAGGACAGGTAATTTTGGGAGTGTCAACTGCTGCAGGGGGCGAACCTCCTGGTCGGGGAGAAATCGAAACAGTTCTGTCTCACCTGACCCTAATTCAGCTTAGTTCTTCATTGGTAGATCCAAAGCGGGACAAGCTGCAGGTGGGATTCGTGGCAGGGAATTTTGACGATCGCGGTTTTGCTAATCCCCAAGCTCTTAACACCAACATGACACTACTATCTTACCAAGCCGATACAGATAATCAGTTTGAACTGAGTTCTTTGGAATATCGGTTTGCTGTTAGCGATCGCTTGGTTTTCACATTCAAACCTGTGGGCTTTAGCCTCAACAGTGTGCTCAACTCCAACTCTCCCTACCAGAGTGCAAGGGATGGCGCTCTCTCTCGCTTTGCTGGAGCTAGTCCCATCTTCAAAATTGGTAGCTTAGATGCTGGTGGTGGCTTAGACTTTTTGCTGACTAATCGGGCACGTCTACAGGTTGCTTATGGGGTTCGCAATGGCAATAGCAGCGATGGAGGTTTGTTTTCAGCAGATCATCGGGCTTTGGGCGTACAGCTTTTAGCCACGCCAGCTAATAACCTCAGGACTGGCATTGCCTATGTGAATGCCTTTGCTAGAAATGGTCGTCTCGATACCTTTACCGGCAGCAACAATGCTGATATTTCGGGAGGATTCAACGAACCCGCCACCATTCATGCCGTCAATGGGACTCTGGCATGGCGAGTAACCCCTAAAATTACCTTAGGAGCTTGGGGAGGGGTGACTCTCACTGATTCCCTACCATCAGATGCCCTAGTTCTTTCAACCACATACCTATTCTCTTTAGGTATTTCTGACCTCTTTGGCAGAAAAGGTGATTTGCTAGCCGTGATGGTAGGTCAACCACCCCGACTGAGGGCTGGACTTAATATTGTGCGAGCAGATGAAGGGTCTAGCATGCACTACGAGGCTTTTTACCGCTTCCGAGTTAGTAATCGGGTATCGATTACACCAGGCTTTTTTATCGTCACTGACCCTGGGCATATCTCGGAAAATAATAACATTTTTGTTGGCTCAATCCGAACAGGGTTCAGCTTTTAGGGTGTTTATAAGTCTTGGCAAATTTTCTGATCACTCTTGCTAACATTTCGGTTGGTTGTGAGATAATCTTGGATGCGATCGCATCCACGTCTGAGCAGACTATCGAGGCTAAAATCCCACAATAGTACCTTTTCATCTTGGTCAATACTGATCAGCGTCTTTCCATCAGCACTAAATTGGACACTATCGACTGTTTTAGAATGACCGACAAGAGTTTTCAGTAAGGTTCCTTCTGTGGGATTCCAGAGTTTAATCGTCTGATCATCACTGCCAGAGACTAACGTTTTACCATCAGAACTAAATGTGACACTAGTAACTCCATTTGTGTGTCCCGTCAGGGTGTGCATAAGGCTACCGTCTTTGACCCGCCAGAGTTTAATAGTATTATCCCAACTGGCAGAGGCTAGCATTTTGCCATCGGGACTAAAGCTGAGTGCAGCGATTTCCAAATTATGTTTGTCCTCTGCTTTATCTAATGTTCTATCTGGGGTATTGGGAACACGGCCATCTGAGTGTGGCCAAAGCTTAATTATGCCGTTTTTATCCCCAGAAGCTAGCATTTTGCCATCAGGACTAAAGCTAAGGCTAGTCACTCCCTCGTGATGATCCCTCAAGGGTTCTCCAATGGGGTTACCATCAGCAGCATTCCACAATTGGATGCTTTTGTCTTCGCTACCAGAGGCTAAGATTTGGCTATTGGGACTAAAGCTAAGGCTAGTGACACTATCTTGGTGTCCCGTCAGTGGTTTTTCAATCGGGGAACCATCGCCAGAGTTCCACAATCGGATGGTTTGATAGTCTCCATCAATGGAGGCTAGAGTTTTCTGATCGGGACTAAGGATAAGACGAGTAACTCCCTTTGAATGCTTCAGCAGCCTTTTTTTCTGAACAGAGGCATCCACACAATCGGACAATCCAATTGTTTTGTCCTCACGGTCAGGAGCAATTTGATCCCTAGGGCAGAGCCAGATTCTTCCATCTCTATGTGCCATTGCCAAGGTTTCACCGTCGGGACTAACACTAACACTATTGAGTTCTGTGCTGGTATCCTCTTGCAGTGGAGGAATATTCCAAATTCGGATAGTTTTATCTTCTCCTGTAGAGATTAAGGTTTTATTATCTGGACTGCAACTGACACTCCTAATCTCACTACTATGACCCTTTATAGTTTTTGGAGACGGTATATTTTCATCATTCAGAAGCCAAAGCCATAGATTACTGTCCTCACTAGCTGCTGCCAAGAATTTGCCATCGGGGCTAAAACAGATGCTAGTAACCTGATCTTCAGGATCATGCAAAGTTTCCCACTCCGGAGTTTGTACTACTCCATTTTTCACCTTCCAGAGTTTTACTGTGCTATCGCTACTAGCAGATGCTAAGAATTGACCGTTGGGACTGAATCTGACGCTATTTACATAGTCTTGATGTCCTTTTATGGGTTCTTGAATTGAATTACCTTTTTTCGTGTCCCAAAGTCTCACTGTTTCTGAATCGGCAGAAGCTAGAATACTACCGTCAGGACTAAAACTGACATCATTGACAGAGCTGTTGTATCGCAATCGGTGAATAAGTTCGCCCTTGCCATTGGTAATTTTCCAAAGTTTTACAGTCTCGTCATTGTTAGTGGTATTCTGGTCACGACGACTAGCAGTAGCGATAAATTTACCATCGTGACTGAAGGCAACGCTACTTACCCAATTGTTATGTGCCTTGTCCTGTGGCAGCTTATTATCTACTATAAGTGATTTACGCAGCCATTGACCGTTGTTTTCGTTCCACAAGATTACTGTTCCATCTGTACTTCCGGAGACCAATATTGAGCAGTCTGGACTAAAAGCAACACTAGTCACTCTTGGTTGATGATTGAGAGGCTCCGGGATGGCGGCTTTACCATCTGGTTTCCAGATTTGGATAGTTCCGTCATCACTACCAGAAGCGATTATCTTTTCCTCTTCATCAGAACAAGAACTAACGCTGTTAATTCTTTGGCTATGACCTTCCAATCGATTGATTTCCTGAGTTTGATACACAGCTTGTTGTAAAGTTGCGATAGTCTTCATACGGACACTGTTGGGCATCCACCACTTCAACCTTCTGGCTGCCTTTACACCTGCTATCAGTGCCTTAAGCTGGTTATTTTGAGAGAGTCGAGATTCAGACAAGGTTGCCAGATTATCGACTTGGCGCTGTGTGGCTAGATTGAGCGCTATCAGAAGCCCCACCGCTGTGGTAGTAGCACCCATCAAACTCCTGTTCCTGGTTTGAGTTGCTTTGCGTGCTTTTTCTGCCTGCTCTCGTGCTTTTTCTGCCTGCTCTCGTGCTTTTTCTGCCTGCTCTCGTGCTTTTTCTGCCTGCTCTGATGCTTTCTTTTCCTGCTCCATTCTTTCTTGGAGCAGTTTATACTCTCGTTGTCTAGCTTCTTCTTCTCGCTGTCTGGCTTCTTCTTCTCGCTGTCTGGCTTCCTCAATAACCCGATCACTCGCTTTAACCAATTCCAGTAAGGTTTGATCATAGCCCAACTCATCAGCATCAGGACTACTCAACCAGCGCCCCGCCTCAGCTAATTCAGTCTCATCTAATAAACCTCCTTTGCCTTTCCCCAGGTTTACCCAATCTTGAACTTGGCGCATTAGTCTTCTACGAGTCTGTTCCGCCTCCCGTCGTTTTTCAAGCCGCCATTGCAAAGCTGGCCAACCCTCGATCAGAGCCTCGTGGGCAATATCAACGTTAATACTAGAACCGTCTTTTCCGGCATTGAGGGTTAACAAGCGATTTTCAGCTAAGAAATATAGTGTTCTGTCAAACAGTTCTGGATTTTCACCTAGGGCTTTCAACTGCTCAACTGACTGCTGGCGACGAGTATCAGCACGTCCTTCACCAAACTGAATCAAGCGTAGGAAGATACGCCAAGCTATCTGTTGTTCTTCTTTGGACAGTTTGATAACAGTAGAATCAGCATGATTAGCGATTACAGCCTGCAATCCTTTACGGTTGCTACCATCTATCTTTTCATAGCTTGTGCTGGTCAGTACTAGGGTGTCATAGGCTCTAAAGGGTAAAAATCGCCGCTCTAGTTTCTCCCATAACCACACCATTGCTTCTTGCACTATAGGCAAAACTCCTGGTTCCTCAGCAGCATCTGCCACCAAACGCTCTACTAGCACTGACTCTATAAAAACTTTGACTTTTTCCGCTGGTTTGGTAATGGCTTCACGCAATCCCTCACCATTGAGAGGAACAATCTCCAGCCGAGATCTTTGAATCTGGTCCCATAGCATAGACTCCATTAGTTCAGGATAAAAGTCTGCTCTGACGGTCAAAATTACATAGCAGTCAGGAATTTCCAGTAGACCCAGTAAAACCTTTTGAAAAAGTTCTGCTTCTTGCTCAGCTTGCGTAAATACTTCCTCAAATTGGTCTACCACTAACAGCAATCGTCGAGTATTGTCTTGAGTGGCTAAAGCTGTAGTAACTGCTAAGGTTGGATCAGCTAGGTCACTTCCTAATTCTGTTTTTAAAGCCGTCAAAGGTTTTTCACCAGGACGGATTTTGCGAATTAACCATTTTCCATCCTCAAAAAGTCCACTTCCCTTTAAATTCTTTAAATAGGGAATTAGACCTGCAAACACTAAGGAAGATTTTCCACTACCTGACGGACCAATTACACTCACAAAATTATGATGACGCAAGTGCTGTAGGAGTTGCTTGATTTCCTGATCACGCCCAAAAAAGCGATCGCTGTTTTCCTCACTAAAGGGTGTCATGCCGGGATAAGGGCATTCTGGTTTAGATGGAGAGTCAGGCACTGAACGTTGTAGATCCTGACACAAGCGTTCAATTGCCTTTTCCGATTCATCTTCATCGGTTGCCTTCAGTGGTACGAGAGCACTGAGGCTAGGGGGCAATTCCAGAGTTTCATCCGTGATCAGAGGGATAACTGGCCAAATCCCTTTGTCTAAGCCATAGGATTGACCTAGCAAACGAATAAATTCGGTGACATCATTGGCCAGATAGGCATGAGAGAGTACTAGTAAGGTGCGATCGCATTGCTCAATAGCACGCTCAAATTCTGCTATCCGAGGCGCACCAGGAGTAAAGGCAGTTTCTACCAGATAGCGGACATTAGCCTGTTGCAAGGCATCTAGTAAATAGCCTTCTACCCAAGCCCGATCAGCATCTACATAGGAGATAAAGAGGTCGTATTTTTTAGCCTGCATCCTAATCCTTACCTATAGGAAATTCTGGTTTGATGCAGATACAAGCCTGAAGTATTAAACCGATAAGAAACACTGAAATCTCTAAAGAGATCTCTAGATTAAATGACAACTATATTGTAGTGGCTATTTCAGGCTTTGACAGTATCCTTGAGGGTACTTTTTAGGTTTTTCCATCAACCATTTCTCCTCGATGGGGGCTGCCACAGTTGGTAAAGCAAGCGTTTTATGTTAGTCTCAAACTCATCCTCATCAGTCATGTCCAACAAGGGGAGCATGCGCAGTCCCAGTCGTGGCGTGCATTCGACCCGTAGAATCGGTATTAAATGATACTGACTTTCTTCTAGTCCGAAATGTTGACTCGCCACGTTCTCAAACTGACCATAACTACTCTGTAAGTAAGCTGGGGAAAGTACCACAAGAGTATAGCGACTTCGCTCAATAGCACCTTCGATGCTGGTAATTATAGGTACGCCCAAGGGAAAGCTAATATCAAGATAAACCTTTAGCCCCTGTGACTCCAAGTAAGGCAGCAACGCCTTGCGCACCCAAGGCTTATCCTCTCCCTTGGCTTGATAGCTGATAAAGACATCGTACTCGTAATCATCACTAGGCAAAGTTAGAGGCATTGGCGTTTCCGCCTTTCCTCCTCGGTAACGGGCGATGGGAAAGTTGTCCTCAATCTCAGCTTTGAGAATAGGATGCTGATTGGCCTGATCACTGGTAACTCTGGGCTGTAAGTAATTAAAAAGGTCAAGGATACGGATAACTCCCCCTGAACCGATCGCACCCCCTTGCAACCCAGCCAGCAAGTGTTGGGTAAACAGACTATTTTCAGCATCCCGTAAAACATAAGATTTTTCACTGCTGCGAGAAGAAGCGAGGATAACCCGACCTCGTCCCTGGGTAAGGGAGTCATAATACTTTTCTGGTAAGCCCTCTTTAAGGGTAGACCCATCCACATCTTTGGGTTGACCAATGCCGCCAGCATGACAGCAGTCAAAAACAACGACTAATTTCCGAGCTGGAATCGCCCGTAGAGCCTCGGTAAACTGATCGCCAGAAATGGCAGTTTGAGCTAATAATGATCCGCCGGATGTCAGGTTTGTGTCTACTGGTAACAGGTACTCTCCTTGGTAAGCACCTTCTTTAATCTGTCCGCCATGACTGGAAATATAAATCAAAACGGTAGAGTCTTTGTTACTCTGTTGGGCTAGATTTGCTAATGCCTCACTGAGTGCTGCCTTAGTTGCTTGACTATCTAGCAGTAATTGCACCCTCTCAGGTGAATAGCTACAGTATTCCGGGTCAATCAGCAGGTTGTAAATGTCCTGAGCATCTTGGAGGATAGTGTTTGGGAGTTGGTTGATGTTTTGATAGTTGGCGATGCCAACAACTAATGCATGAGCGTTATCCATTGCAGGTACGATGGGACAATTTTGATAGGGACAGGTAATGAGTTGGAAGTGTTGAACGTTTCAAAGTTTTAAAGGTTTAACGCTTATGTTCCAAACCCTTTGTTAATTCCCTGGTAATTTCCCGTGAATCCGGAATGGCGTTGCTGAATTTCGTAGGTAAGCATATGCGCTACGCGCACGCTACGCGAACAGCGCTCAGCGGTCAGCGGTCAGCTTAAAATAAACCTCGTTCGTGTAGTGTGCGCACCTCAAGTAGCGTGCGTGTATTTAGCGCAGTTGCGATCGCAACACCAGTACCAGAGCGTAGCCAAACCACTACATCTTGACCAATACCAACCCTATATAGCGTTTCTCATACAGAATTTTTTACCTCTTCCCTCTTCCCTACTCCCTGCTCCCTGCTCCCTGCTCCCTAAAACCCAGGAGGAAAGTACCTCACCCAAATAAGAATTGCTATATCATCTGTTCGATCACAAGAAAATCCTGTTCTATCTGAGCACACAGAGACTTATTGTAGGGGTCAGTCTTGAGGGCTTTTCTGAGATAATTTCTAGCTTTATCGAGCTTGTGCTGTTTAAGCAAGTGTCTTGCCCAACTTTGATAAGCGATCGCTTGCCACTGACGCACTTCTGGGTCTTGGGGCATTCTTTGGGCCAAGGCTTCGACTAATGCGATCGCTCTCATCAACCGTCGCTCTCGAAGCAATTGCTGGAGTTGATGATAGGAATCCCACTTCAGCTGTTGTTCAACTGCTGATAGGGGTTGATTGAATTCAACGGATGGTGGCTTAGGTGTTACCCAAGTTGAAGTTGGGGGATGTGAGTCCTCAGGCTGATTACTCTGATTACCAAAGCTAGTGGCGGAGGTTAATACTGGTTCACGGTCAGACTCTTTGATAACACTGAGGAGAAGCTTATAAGCCTCCGTAAACCGAATAAACTTTTCTTGGGCAAGCTTGTCTCCAGGGTTAATATCAGGATGATACCGACGTGCCAGACGCCGATAAGACTCCTTTACTTCAACCTGCTTTGCTCCTGGGCCTACACCCAATAAGCGATAGCAATCAGCCAGATTCATCAATGGGATAAGTAATCAATAAGCGTTTAAACAGACTTATTTGTTTCCTATATATAGAGTACCCTGCTGAATAATGTAACTACTTTTCCCTTTATATTACTTCATCACCAGATCATCAAACAGCCCTTACTCACCAAGACGGTTACAACCCGCTTTCCAGTTATAAATCAAAGTGCAATTACGGTTAATAACCGCCTTGGCAGTGTAAGTTCTGATCAAATTGACCAGACCAACACTCTAGGGTGCTCTCTGGTCAATGACTTGGTCAATCAAGCCATACTCCTTGGCTTCATCGGCTGACATGAAAAAGTCCCGATCCATGTCTTTTTCGATTTTCTCTAGGGCTTGACCAGTATTTTGGGCGTAGATTTCATTGAGTTGATGGCGGATCCGCAAAATTTCCCTAGCTTCAATCTCAATATCCGTAGCTTGTCCACGGGTTCCCCCAGAGGGTTGGTGAATCATAATCCTGGAGTGAGGCAAGGCGATCCGTTTTCCTTTTTTACCTGCAGCTAGCAGGAAAGACCCCATGGAAGCAGCTAGACCAACACAAACGGTTACTACATCGGATTTGATATGCTGCATGGTGTCATAAATAGCCATGCCTGCGGTGACTGAACCACCAGGAGAGTTTATGTAGAGTATGATATCTTTGCTATTATCTTCAGAGTCGAGATATAGCATGACGGCAATGATTTGGTTGGTAATTTCGTCATCAACCTCTTTGCCTAGAAAAATAATCCGTTCCCGGTAGAGACGGTTGTAGATGTCAATCCATTCAGTATACTGACTTCCTGGCATCTGGTAGGGAACTTTGGGCACACCAATTGGCATAATTTGCTCCGAGTTAGTACTAGATTGTGGGAAGGTGATAGCACCTCAAGTAGCTTGCGTGGCACAGGCTTCTAGCCTGTGGGTAGCGCATAAGCTGATTGCTGATTGCTGATTGCTGATTGCTGATAGCTGATAGCTGAATGCTTACAACTTAAGTAATACCAGCAGGAATCGGAGTATCAAGCTCTTGAGGTTCTAGCACCCTGTCGATCAGACCATACTCTTGGGCTTGGTGAGGTGTCATGTAAAGGAACCGATCCATATCCTTGGCAATTTTTTCTTGGTCTTGACCGGTATTGCGAGACAAGATATTGAGCATCGTCTTCTTATTGGTCAGAACTTCTTGAGCACGAATTTGGATATCCGTGGCTTGACCCTGGGCATAACTCCTGGGCTGATGTAGGACAATAGTGGCATTGGGTAAACTTGCCCGACAGCCTTTGGTTCCTGCGGAGAGGAGCATCGCTGCCATCCCAAGGGCTGAACCAATACAAATAGTGTGGATAGGGGGCTTGATGTAATTTATGGTGTCACAGATGGCAAAGGCTTCGGTTTCAAAACCCACGGGTTGGCCATCGTAACGGGATGTGCCGGTGGAATTGATGTAAATTTTAATGGGCTTGTCTGGGTCGTCGTACTGTAAATACAACAGTTCGGCAATAATTAATTCTGTTACCGCACTCACCAAGGGCATACCCAAATATACAATCCGCTCACTTAACAACAGCGAGGGTAAGTCTGGTGGCGGTGTCCGCTGGGCAGGTCTACCATAGTAGGTGGATTGAACAGCCTGGATGGGTCGTTTCATGATATTTGGGGCTGCAATAATGGCACTATCTTTAACCAGTGTAGCTTGCCATACTTTCTTCGTGATTTTCTTCGTGTCGGTTAGCCCCCTGAAGGTTAAAAGTGTAACATAGGGGAAAACTGCCTACACCCATAATCAATTACCCTTGCTGCCTGAGGAGCTATCTAAAGTCAATAACTCACCGCTAAGTCTTTCGGCGTAGCCGAACGCGCCCCGCGTGGCCTACGGCCTCCGCTGCGCGAAAAGACTATAGCGGGAGCTTGTGAAAAGCTCATAGTTGACCAGTCTAAGTTCTATAAGAACTCCGTTATTTCCAAGAGTTAAAGTCCTACCTGGGGATGCGTAGCTAGTCCCCAGCTCTAGAACCCGGTCGTTAAACAGACCTAGTTGAGTTAAGTCAGTGCGATCAGGAAAGTACCGAGAAATAACTTTGACTAAGCTAACTTTACCCTAGCAATAGGAGGAAACACAATTATGCGTGTATTTGTACTAAATAAAAATCGACAACCTTTAGACCCCTGCAAACCGGCGAGAGCTAGAATTATACTTTCGACAGGCAAAGCTAAGGTCTATCGTCGTTACCCATTTACTATAATTTTAACGGAGGAAATAGAAGAGCCAATAACTCATACTCATCAGCTCAAAATAGACCCTGGTGCAAAAACAAGTGGTTTGGCCATTGTTCAAAATAGCAGAGTGGTTTGGGGAGGTGAACTTACCCATAGAGGCTTTCAAATTAGAGACGCTTTGACTTCTCGTAGACAGTTAAGGCGCGCCCGTCGCAATCGTAAAACTCGGTATCGCAAGCCCAGGTTTCTTAACCGACCATGGTCAGAAGGCTGGTTAGCTCCTAGTCTGATGTCTAGAGTTTACAACATTTTAACTTGGGTCAAAAAACTAACTCGTTTATGTCCCATTACAGGGTTCTCTCAAGAGTTGGTTAGATTTGATACTCAGAAACTGCAAAATCCTGAAATATCTGGGATCGAGTATCAGCAAGGTACGCTTTACGGTTACGAGCTTCGAGAGTATCTACTTGAAAAATGGAATCGTAAATGTGCTTACTGTGGGACAACAGATACTCAGTTAGAGATTGAGCATATCAAGCCATTATCTAAAGGCGGTTCTGATAGAGTTTATAATTTAGCTATCGCGTGTCATTCATGTAATCAAGCTAAGTCTAATCAGGAGGTTGAGCATTTCTTGTCTGGAAAGCCTGATGTCTTGAGGCGGGTTAAAGCTCAAGCAAAACGACCTTTAGCTGATGCGGCATCTGTTAATGCGACTCGCTGGAAGTTGTACCATGAACTAAAATCTATTGGGTTGCCTGTCGAAGTTGGTAGCGGCGGATTGACTAAGTTTAACCGATGTCGCCAAAACCTCCCTAAGACTCATTGGTTAGATGCTGCAAACGTCGGAAAAATTGAAACATTGGTTATCGAAGTAACCCATCCTTTGATAATTACCGCCAAAGGTCACGGCACTCGTCAACTTTGTCGAACCAACAAGTACGGATTCCCCATTCGTTACTGCTCAAGAACCAAAGTGCATAAAGGGTTCCAAACAGGGGACATTGTTCGTGCTGTGGTAACTAAAGGTAAAAAAATAGGTACTTACGTGGGGAGAGTCGCAACTCGAAAATCGGGTTCTTTCAATATCTCCACTAAATCAGGATTAGTACAGGGAATTAGCCACAAATATTGTCAGTTTATTCACAGAAAGGATGGTTATGCTTATACGATTTAAACCCTGTCCTCCCTTTCCTCTCACCGCTAAATCAAAGATTATAGCGGGAGACGACCGGGAGGCGGACAGATGAAAGTTGGTTTGCACCCAGCCCTTAACGATACTAATATTGATGCTAATCAACCGAGTAGTCAGCGTCAATTATCCGTGGCGATTTCTGCGATCGCTGCTTCCTCTAGTCGAAGTGTACCCTTGAATTTGTGTCTGGTACTCGACCACAGTGGCTCCATGCATGGGCAGCCCCTGGAAACTGTCAAGCAAGCAGCAGTGGGGTTAATTGAGCGCCTGCAACCGGATGACCGCCTCTCGATTGTGGCCTTTGACCACAGAGCCAAAGTGCTAGTTCGCAATCAACCGATGGGCAACCTAGACCAAATCAAACGAAAGATTAACCGACTTGCGGCTGATGGGGGTACCGCCATTGATGAAGGTCTAAAGCTAGGGGTTAAAGAATTAATTAAAGCTAAACAAGACACGGTATCTCAGGTGTTTCTGCTCACTGATGGGGAAAACGAACATGGAAATAATGAAAGCTGCATAAAATTAGCTGAACTGGCTGCTGAAAATAACTTGACTATCAACAGTCTGGGATTCGGTTCCAACTGGAACCAAGATATTTTGGAAAAAATTTCGGATATTGCTACTGGTAGCTTGTCTTACATTGAAGAACCAGAGCAAGCCCTGAGTGAGTTTGCACGTTTGTTCAACCGCATGCAGTCTGTGGGCTTAACTAATGCTTATCTGTTGTTGGATTTAATGCCAAAAGTGCGGTTAGCAGAGCTCAAACCCATCGCCCAAGTAGAACCAGATGCCATTGAACTCCCAGCACAATCACAAGGCGATCGCTTTATGGTACGTTTGGGAGATTTGATGACTGATTCAAAACGGGTGATTCTCGCTAACTTGTATGTTGGTAAAATGCCAGAGGGTCGTCAAACCATTGCCCATGTACAAGTCAAATATGATGACCCATCCAGTGGTGCCCAAGAGTTACTCTCGGAAATCGTGCCAGTTCAGGCAAATTTCCAGGAGGGTTATCAACCAGTTCCCAATCCTGAGGTACAGAAGCATATTCTAGCTTTAGCTAAATACCGTCAGACTCAAATTGCGGAAACGAAATTACAGCAGGGCGATCGCGCCGGGGCTGCCACCATGTTACAAACTGCGGCAAAAACCGCTATCCAGATGGGGGATAAAGGAGCTGCAACGGTACTGCAAACCAATGCTACGATTTTGCAAACTGGGGAAGAGCTCTCAGAAGCTGATCGTAAGAAAACCAGAATTGTATCTAAGACTCTGTTACAAGAGTGATCAATTGTAGGGGTAATCAATAAGGGTAGGGCATGATCCTTGCCCTTTCAAGGGTATGTTTTTTACAAAGACGTCAGGTGTGGGGTGTAGGGTGACCGGGTGTGGGGTGTGGGGGAGAAGAAAGCGATGCAGTCGCTCCTAAACTCCGAAACGTGAGTCTAGCTTACTTCTGACTTCTGACTTCTGACGCTAAGCGTAGCGCTATAACTCCTCATTATCTAAAGGCTGACTAGGATCGGGCTGGGGGGATGCCATCTATTCCTAAAGATATAGGCCGAAAGTAAGAACTTAAACACTAATACTTAAACCCTTAGACGTAAACACTTAGATTTAAACACTTATAAATAAGGATTATCAGCCATTATTTGGTTTTATAGGCGTAATTAGCAGTAATTACGCCTATTTACTGTTGTTAACTATTCACAACTTAGGCTTTTTACCTTTTTGTCGGGTTTTTACACCTGACTCTATACGGTATGCACTACAAAAAGTATCTGTCAAGATGTTGAAACAAAAAGTTACATAGTGTTATATTTATTTACAGAAAGACGAAAGGAGAAAAAAACCAAATGACTTTCAGCACTAACACCATGACCAAGTCCACTATGTACACCACCGTTGATGAAACTGGAGTGCTCAATAACTACGCCCCTGAAACCGAGATTTACTACGCAGATTTCCCAACACCCGAACAGCAACGTAATTATATTTCCCAAGGTGCTATTGCTAGCTTCTTAGTCAGCTTGTTAATTTTGACCGCCTTCGGTATCAGCTAAACCATTCGTTACTTATTTGACCACTACCTCGTAAAACACAAAGGAGAAAATGATGACTATTGTAATTGCACTGTTAATTGTGGGTTGGACTGCTGCAGCTCTAATTGGTACTCAAGCTTACTTCCGTGGTGAGCAAACCAAACCCATCCATGAGCGCAACTGGCGTAGTGAGTCTTTCAACAAACTGGCCAAATCCGTGACTGGTCAAGAAACTGACTATAGCGATCGCACTCCGGCCTATGCCATGGATGCTTTTGCTAGCAACTCTCTGCCCAATTCCTAATAACAAAGCATTTGACACTTTAATCAAGCAATGCTTTAAGGGTTTGACCCAAACCTCGTAAAACATAGACGAAAGGAGAAAAAACCAAATGACTTTCAGCACTGACACCATTACCAAGTCCACTATGTACACCACCGTTGATGAAACCGGAGTGCTCAACAACTACGCTCCTGAAACCGAGATTTACTACGCAGATTTCCCTTCAGTAGAACAGCAGCGTAATTATATTTCCCAAGGTGCTATAGCTAGCTTGTTAGTCAGCTTGTTAATTTTGACCGCCTTCGGTATCAGCTAAACCATTCGTTACTTATTTGACCACTACCTCGTAAAACACAAAGGAGAAAATGATGACTATTGTAATTTCACTGTTAATTGTTGGTTGGACTGCTGCGGCGCTAATTGGTACTCAAGCTTACTTCCGTGGTGAGCAAACCAAGCCCATCCATGAGCGCAACTGGCGTAGTAAGTCTTTCAACAAACTGGCCAAATCCGTTACTGGTCAAGAAACTGACTATAGCGATCGCACTCCGGCCTATGCCATGGATGCTTTTGCTAGCAACTCTCTGCCCAATTCCTAATCTTGAAGCATTTGACAGATTAAGCAATGCTTTAACGGTTTGACCCAAAGCTTGTAAAAAACACAAAGGAGAAAATGATGACTATTGTAATTGCACTGTTAATTGTTGGTTGGACTGCTGGGGCGCTAATTGGTACTCAAGCTTACTTCCGTGGTGAGCAAACCAAGCCCATCCATGAGCGCAACTGGCGTAGTGAGTCTTTCAACAAACTGGCCAAATCCTTCACTGGTCAAGACACTGACTATAGCGATCGCACTCCGGCCTATGCCATGGATGCTTTTGCTAGCAACTCTCTGCCCAATTCCTAAACCAGAGGTCGATGCAGTATTCAGTGCTCACTAAATTGATTCGCTGGTTACAGGAAGACTTAGAGATTCCTGGGGCTTCCATTGCCCTGGCACTACGCCAGGGCGAACCAAGCCCAACCTTTTTACCCATGATTCTTTGGCAATACGGACTAATTACATTAGATCAATTAGATCAAATCTTTGATTGGTTGGAAGCCGTCTAAGTCTATTTCTGAATAGAAAGCTTTGCCTAGAGTTGACCATATGATCACTCTATGATCAACTCATCTAAATTTTAGAAGCCTTACTAACAAAAGATTGCATAACTAGTAAGCATAAATACTTATATAATCCATCTAAATTTTAGAAGCCTTACTAACAAAAGATTTCACAACTAGTAAGCAAAAATACTTATCGTAGGTATTTCAAAATAAGATGGGAATACCGCTGAGCAAGTAAGTCACGGATTTTAGAGTTAATACCAATTCTCAGGGCTGACACCGCTACACGTCAATTTCATATCCCCATCTCCCCATCTGAATCTGTAGTCCTGCTTTGAACAATTTGTATAACTTTTAACCCTACCCTGGTAGGCTAAGAATGAGGGCTTTCACCCTCTATAAGAAAAAGATTTTAAACAAAGACTACGTTGCATCTATGAGTATTAAAGACAAACCTCAACCCCCTCGATCTCGCCTAATTGGCAATATTCTCTTGTTTTTAGGGGGTTTATTTCTCGTAGCTAACTTATTCTTGCCTGGGTTTTTTGGACCGAAAATCCCTCGGGTACCCTACAGCTTGTTTATTGACCAAGTCCAAGATGGAAAGGTAGCGCGGGTTTATGTTGGGCAAGACCAAATCCAATATCAGCTCAAAGCTGATACTGAACAGCAAGGACAAATTCTGATCACGACCCCAATCTATGACCTAGAGTTACCCCAACGGTTAGAAGATAAAGGAGTAGAATTTGCTGCTGCTCCTCCCCCTAAACGAAGCTGGTTTACCATCGTGCTCAGCTGGGTGATACCTCCACTAATTTTTGTTGGCATTTTGCAGTTTTTTGCAGGGCGTTTTGGTGGTGGTGGACCCCAAGGTGCTTTGTCTATTAGCAAGAGTAAAGCTAAGGTTTATGTGCAAGATGATACCACTAAAGTTACCTTTAATGATGTGGCTGGGGTAGAAGAAGCCAAGACTGAATTACAGGAAATTGTGGATTTTCTTAAAACGCCCCAACGGTTTACTAACATAGGAGCACGAATTCCAAAAGGAGTGCTATTAGTTGGACCTCCTGGAACGGGTAAAACCCTAATGGCTAAAGCAGTAGCTGGGGAAGCTGGTGTACCATTCTTTAGTATTTCTGGATCTGAGTTTGTAGAACTGTTTGTTGGTGCTGGTGCTGCCAGAGTCCGGGATTTATTTGAACAGGCCAAAAAGAAAGCTCCCTGTATTATTTTCATTGATGAGTTGGATGCTATTGGTAAATCCCGTGCTAGTGGTTCTGGTTTTGTTGGTGGGAACGATGAGCGGGAACAAACCCTCAACCAGTTGCTAACGGAAATGGATGGGTTTGCTGCTGGTGATGCTACGGTAATTGTGCTAGCAGCCACTAACCGCCCTGAAACCCTAGATCCAGCTCTGTTACGACCAGGACGATTCGATCGACAAGTGTTAGTAGACCGTCCCGATTTATCCGGTCGCTTGAAAATTCTAGAAATCTATGCTAAGAAAGTGAAGCTGGGGGAAGATGTGGATCTAAAAGCGATCGCAACTCGTACTCCTGGTTTTGCTGGTGCTGACCTTGCTAATCTGGTTAATGAAGCAGCGCTGTTAGCTGCCCGCAACCGCAAAGAAAAAGTAACCCAGGCAGACTTTGCGGAAGCGATTGAGCGAGTAGTGGCTGGTCTAGAGAAGAAAAGCCGGGTACTCAATGACAAAGAGAAAACCATCGTTGCTTACCATGAAGTCGGTCATGCTCTAGTTGGTGCTTTGATGCCTGGTGGAAGTAAAGTCGCTAAAATCTCGATTGTGCCACGGGGGATGGCAGCACTAGGCTACACCTTGCAAATGCCTACAGAAGACCGCTTCTTAATGGACGAGAAAGAACTCCAAGGTCAGATTGCTACCTTACTTGGTGGACGGGCAGCAGAAGAGATTGTGTTTAATAGCATTACCACTGGCGCTTCCAATGACCTCCAACGAGCTACGGATTTAGCGGAGCAGATGGTAACCACCTATGGCATGAGTAAAGTTCTCGGACCGTTAGCTTACCAGAAAGGTCAGCAGTCAAGCTTTCTCGGAGATGGGATGATGAATCCCCGCCGCAATGTCAGCGATGAAACTGCTAAGGCGATTGATGATGAAGTCAAAGAGATTGTCGAAACAGGTCATCAACAAGCATTAGCGATTCTGAACGAGAATCGGGAGTTGCTCGAAACCATTGCTAAAGAAATATTGGACACGGAAGTAATTGAGGGTGACAAATTGCAAGAGCTTTTGAGTAAAGTTAAGTCTGCCGAGCAGGAGCCTGCTGTCGTTTAATCGCAATTTTCAATTGCAAGGATTACAAGGGTTGGGTGCGGAGTTTCCCCGTGCCCAACCCTTTGATTAATCAAGTAATCTGAATGCTTACATAGTATAGTTGTTATGAATGGATTATTTGATATTCTAGAAAAAATCGAAAAATGCCCTGGTATGTATATTGGTCGTCCTTCGGTAACCGATTTATTTATGTTTTTAGTTGGCTATGAATATGCTCGCAGTGAGATGGATATTGAGTTGACTGAAGCAGAAGCCAAATTTTATGAGGAGTTTCAACCTTGGCTACAGGAAAAACTGGGGGTTAAGTCGGTTACGTCATGGGCTAAGTTAATTATGCTTTCTTGTCATGATGAAAAAGTAGGTTTTGAATATTTTTTTCGGTTGTTGGCTGAATTTAAACAAAACCATGGCTTGTTAGCTACAGAATCAAGTTCTGAATTTGTTCGTCAATAATGATTATTGTTGAAGGTCAAAAAAAAGTAGAAACTTGGCACCAGGCATCAGCAGTTTCAGTACCTGCATATAGCCCTTAGCATCAGTAGGGTTCTCGAACCGAGCGAAAACCACTGGTGCCATCGGTGGTAACAACCTCACCATTACCCATGGGTATAGGCGATGGGAAATAATATTAAGTTATCTCCTGTAAAGGGGACCCAGAGCCAGCCTTCCAGCCTGACGAAAACTCTAGGCTGGCTCTTCCCGTGGATTTTATTCTCCACAATTTCAGTTTAGCACAAAAAATTTAATATCATAGCATATTTTTTGAATTTTTGTAAATTTTTTTTTTTGAGGCACTATTTACTAAGTCCCAACTCCCAAAGGACGGTTAATTTATGCCTAATAGATTCCTCTTAGATCAGATTAGAGCAAATTTCTTTCAGCTGCAGGGGATGCTATCTGAAAATCCCCCCAGGGCAAACCCATCTAAATTCTCGAAACCTTAATCAGAATTAATAAGCAAAAATACTTATTTTATTACTCTCATATTCATTAAGTATTTGTAACTAAAATGTGTTTACCCTGAACAAAATTTGGAAAGCGTGAACCACCCCAGTCCCTTTCACCACAGTTAATACAGCTTAAAAAGACAATAAGTTAATGATTTTCGGAGATAATAGGATATAATGATATGTAAATGGCTAAATAAAACTAAATTTGATTAAAAATAAGCGAATAAGCACCTTTGACACCATACTAATTAGTCTGCTTTAATCTACTGACGTGGGTAACGAAATGTTAAGTAGCAAAAATTAGTGTTCAACAAATTTGCCAAAAACCCCGACTATGACCTTTTCTTGATGCAGTTGCTCATCAAGAAAACCCGTAATACCAAGCCGGTAGTCGCTCATGGGGGGGATCCCCAACACCGCGCTACCTCCCTGCATCGCTTGTCGAAAATTATCCCCATCTAGACCACCCGACCATCTCCCTACCTATTTTCTCCAAGCTTGAAACGACCCTACTAGCACAACAGCTGTACCGGTCGCAATCGGGAATTGAGGAGGGTGATGATTACGGGTATGGCTACTGTGAGTGGGGTTAGCCCGAGCAGCAGGTTAGTAGTAATAAATACTTATCTTAATAGGATGGCCGCCTAATGTCAACCACAAGGAATGATGCCCTTCACCCTAGAAGAGACTCGTCCTGACTGCCTGTGTTGCCATCATTCGCAGTGCAGTGCTCCGGTTGTGTTAAACCTTTACCGTGAATTAAGTCTGTTCTTAGAAATACAGTTTTCTAAAAAAATTTGTCGCTACCCCTAGGAAAATTTGTAAATTTTTGTTACAATACTTAAGTAGCGATGCTAAGGTTAAGGTAGTCACTCCTTACAAAGCAAATCTAAAGAAAATATAAAATTAGCGTTGCTCAAGCAGTGCAGCGAGGTAGCGCCTTCATGCGGGGGTTCCCCCACCATGAGTGACTACCGGTACAGCCAAAGGGGTTTTTCCCCCCTCGCGCTTTGCATAAAGACATTCAAGAATGAATTTAGATGGTCTGGTTTTGGTAAATCCCCCGTTGCTTCCCTAATTTTCGGTGAAGTTGAGGCTTTTGTGCCCTGCCCCGGTGCCCTTGCAGTGGTCGAATTAAATTCGCCGCGAGTCGCACCGGCAAATTGGGGGGCTAGGGGGACGGAAATATACCTAGAAATCTGCCTTGCCATGTAAATTCTTTCAGATCGGAACATCCAAACAAGCAATCTCCAAACAACACAATTATGGTTCAAGCTAAACCTAATCCAAAATCACTAAAGCTCTCTCCTTCACACTCAGAGCAGATTATTCAATTCCACCACCCAGAAAAGTACCGCACCTCAGAGTGGTACACCGGTCATGGAGAAATCGCTGCTAGTGGAGACGGTCGCTCTTTTGAAATCTCTGCTACCTATGCGCTAAAGGCAACAGTTAAATTAGTAGACGGAGTTTTCAACCCTGCTAATCCCACTTTGGCGGAGGTTTACAGTCGTCGCGGTCGTTGTGTGGCAATTGTGGATCAGACCGTAGATGAGCTTTACGGAGCCTCAATTCGCCGCTACTTCGAGGAGTATGAAATTCCTCTAAACTTGCAGCCCTGCCGCGCTTGGGAATCTGACAAAACTCCCGAAACCGTCCACCGCTTGCTGAAATTTTTAGGTAAAGATGGCTGCGACGTGTCCCGCAACGAACCCGTACTAGTAGTAGGGGGCGGTGTGCTGAGTGACGTAGCTGGACTTGCCTGCGCCCTGCAGCACCGACGCACTCCTTATATTATGGTCGGAACCACGGTTGTGGCTGCTATTGATGCTGGTCCGTCGCCCCGCACTTGCACCAATGGTGCCCAATTCAAGAACAGCATTGGCTCCTATCATCCTCCAGTAATGACTTTGGTAGACCGCAGTTTCTTCCGTACTTTGGCGACAGGTCACGTCCGCAACGGTATGGCAGAAATTATTAAAATGGCAGTCACCGATGATCCGGTTCTGTTTGAGTTAATGGAACAATACGGTCCGCGCTTAGTAGAAACTCACTTTGCGACCATAAATGGCGATGAGAAACTCGCAGCGATCGCTGATACCATCATCTATCGGGCATTGTTTTCCTACATGAAGCATGAAGGAACAAATATGTTCGAGACTTACCAAGACCGTCCCCACGCTTATGGTCACACCTGGAGTCCTCGCTTTGAACCTGCTGCCAAATTGATGCATGGTCATTCTGTCACTATTGGCATGGCGTTCGGCGCGACTTTAGCTGCAGAAATGGGCTGGGTCAAACCAGAAGAACGCGATCGCATTATCGCTTTGTGTCGCTCTCTGGGTCTGTCTGTTTACCACCCCATCCTAGAAGATATTGACCTGATGCTTGAAGGTCAGAAAAATATGCGGCGCAAGCGGGGAGAAGGGGGTTTGTGGGCTCCATTGCCAACAGGGATTGGTTCCTGTGATTACGCTCAAGAAGTATCGTCAGGATTGCTACAACTAGCCATTGACAAGCATAAGGAATTATGTTCTTCTTTTCCTGATGATGGAAAAGGCACAGAAATGTACCTCAGCGACCTCGGCCTTGAATAAAAGGAGTAAAAATGACTAACCTATTACAAAGTCCCCCAACTCCAAGGCCCGTAACTCCCTTAGGAATTTTAGTGCAACAGCTGGAAGGAATCGTGGAGATGGCCGAACAGGAGAAAGTGCCCGCTTCTCTGATGGCGTCTCTCCAACAAGCACTAGCCCTAGCCGCTGGCATCGATCCTTACCTTGAAGAATGTGCGACTCCAGAGTCTCCTGCCCTAGCGGCCTTAGCCCAGAAAACGGCAAGAGAAGATTGGAGCAAGCTTTTCTCAGATGAAGAAACCGTGCGCCAGTTGGAGCAAGAGATGCTCTCTGGGCATATTGAAGGACAAACCCTCAAGTTGTTTGTCTACATGACTAAGGCAAAGCGCATCCTAGAAGTCGGGATGTTTACTGGATATTCCGCTCTAGCCATGGCAGAAGCCTTGCCTGAAGATGGGGACTTGGTTGCCTGTGAAGTCGATCAATATGTCGCCGACTTTGCCCGTGCTTGCTTTGAAGCATCTCCTCACGGCAGCAAAATTAAAGTGGAAGTCGCTCCAGCTTTGGAAACCCTAGAAAAGTTGGCAGATGCCCAGGAATCCTTCGATTTGGTATTTATTGATGCTGATAAGAAGGAGTATGTCGATTATTTAAAGGTCTTGCTAGACAGGGATGTATTGACTCCTGGTGGCTTTATCTGTGTGGATAATACCCTGCTTCAGGGACAACCTTATTTACCCCCAGAGCAACAGACTGCCAATGGAAGTGCGATCGCTAAATTTAACCAGTTTGTAGCGGATGACCCCCGAGTAGAACAAGTGTTACTACCGTTGCGAGATGGTTTAACTATCATCCGACGCACCTAGATAAATTACGATCAGACAATAAACAAAAGGCAATGAACAGCTCCATTGCCTTGTTCTTCCCCTAGTAAATAATGATTGCTTTACTAAAAAATATCGGCACCTTAACCTTACTGTTAATTGCCTTACCTCTAAATGCCACTCTCGTCTTTATTTCCCTAGTAATCAATTGGATAACTTCCCCATTTCGCAGAGGACGAATACCTGTTGAAGGTTCCAAAAACATCTTGATTACCGGGGGCAAAATGACCAAAGCCCTGCAACTGGCTCGCTCTTTTCATAAGTCTGGGCACAATGTCTTTTTAGTTGAAACTCATAAATATTGGCTATCTGGTCACCGATTTTCTAATGCGGTTAAAGGGTTTTATACCGTGCCAGCACCAGAAAAATATCCCAATGGTTATTCCCAAGCCTTACTAAAAATTGTTCAAAAAGAAAACATTGATGCCTTCATTCCCGTATCTAGCCCAGTAGCGAGCTATTATGATTCTGTCGCTGGAACGTTACTCTCCCCCTACTGCGAAGTCATCCACTTTTCTCCTGACATCACCCAGATGTTAGACGACAAATTTACATTGTGCGAGCAAGCCCGTTGTTTGGGATTATCAGCACCAAAGTCTTTCCTAATTACCGATCCACAACAAATTCTAGATTTTGACTTCAAAGCAGATGGGAGTCGGTATATTCTCAAAAGCATTCAGTATGATTCAGTTTCTCGCTTAGACATGACCAAGTTTCCCTTTGAAGGAATGGAAGATTATGTCAAAAATCTTCCTATTACAAAGGAAAACCCTTGGACAATGCAAGAGTTTATTACCGGTCAGGAGTATTGCACCCACAGTACAGTCCGCAAGGGAAAAATTAGACTTCACTGCTGTTCCCCATCGTCTCCTTTCCAAGTTAATTATCAGCATCTTGATAAGCCTGAGATATATGCATGGGTAGAGAAATTTGTCAAGGAATTAAATTTGACAGGACAAATTTCCTTTGACTTCATTCAAACCGAAGACGGCACCGTCTATCCGATTGAATGTAATCCTCGCACCCATTCTGCTATCACCATGTTTTACAATCATCCAGGATTAGCAGATGCTTACCTAAAAGATAGTGATGAGGAAAATCAAGCACCGATTGTGCCCCGCCCTGACAGTAAGCCAACTTACTGGCTCTATCATGAAATTTGGCGGCTGACTGAGATCAGGTCATGGTCAGCTTTACAAGGGTGGATTCAAAAGATTGTCAAGGGTACAGATGCCATTTTTCAAGTCAACGATCCCCTGCCCTTCTTAACCGTACCCCATTGGCAAATTACTTTACTCTTATTAGAGAATTTACGGAAACTAAAAGGCTGGGTAAGAATTGATTTTAATATTGGTAAATTGGTAGAATTGGGTGGGGATTAAATAGCGTTCGGCTTAAGATTCGCCCTATCAAAAAAGTTAAGCAATCAACATATGTTACCAATTAACAACACTTCGGACAGAGGATATACCCTCAATCATCCCACCATCGGTATCATCGGTTGCGGCAATATTGGAGGGCGACAAGCTGCTAATTTTCTAGCCCATGGCTACTCGGTCTATGTCTACGACATCAATCCAGATGCCATGGCTCAGTTACAGCCCTTAGGTGCGTGTATTGTCCAGAGTTGTGCTGAAGTTGCGACTTATTCGGAAATAATCTTTACCGCCCTACCTACTCCAGCCGATGTCATAACAGCCGTGCTAGAGGGTCCGCAGAACCTCTCTCAAGGATTGCGCTCCGGCAGTGTTTACATAGACCTTACCACCAACTCTCCCAAAACAATACTCAGACTTCATCAAGCCATGGAGCAACTGGGGGTTGAAATGCTAGATGCCCCCTTTAATGATTGCCCTGTAGGTGCCCAAAGCAAAGGGGGTATGGGTTTAGCAATTATGGCCAGTGGCTCAAAAGTAACCTTCGAGCGAGTGCAGCCTATCCTGGAACTTATGGCTGATCGAGTTCTCTACTGTGGAGAGATTACCACGGGGACTAAATGCAAACTCATCCACAACGCAGTGAATGCTGTTGCAGTCCAAGCCGTGAGTGAAGGAATTACTTTAGGTTTAGCCCAAGGCATCCCCTTAGAAATTATCTGGGATGCCCTGCGCTTCGGATCCTTTGGTCAGAATGCTGGGGACATTCACGGTTTACCCCACTATTGGTTTTCCCGGCGCTGTGATGACAGCTCTAAGCACCCAGCCTTTACGGTTAAACTACTCCATAAAGATTTGCGGATTGCTCTAGGCATGGCTAATCAGAGTAATATCTGTGTTAACCACTTAAGCTTGACAGTCAAAGACTATGAAGAAGCAGAGCAACGGGGTTGGTCTAACTACGCTACCACCAAAGTCCGCTGCCTGCAAGAAGAGCGAGCTGGAGTGATCGCTAAAGGTGCTCTACCTGTAATCTCCAGTGACACCCAACAGCAACCCCAGTCTACCCCCACGGGGACAGAGGATTCTGGGATCAAAAAAGGGAGATTCTCTGTGTTTGCTGTGTTAGTCCTAGTGATAGGGAGTAACCTTTTTCAATTAGGATTACAGTGGCTATTGCGCAGCCTAAATTGATAGTAATAATTCTTACATATATCTAAGCTCACCCCGCTGGTAAGGTTTTTTAGCATCTGTAAATGCTAGATATTTTATAGATAATCAAGTCTAGATTAAAGCAAATTTTATTGCCTTTAGACTGTTATTCATCGTTGTTTTAATTTAGTTTGTAACCTGCAATAAAAATACCAATACTGATTAATTTATAGCTAGCATAAACATTAATTTATGACTAAAATTACTATCATAAATAGCATATTTTTTAGGGTTTAGGCTATTAATAAAGTCAACTCAAAATTAATTATATATTTTTAAAAAACTAAACTTTTTTACGGTAAGGGGTATAGATAATTATTATAGTAGTAATTAATTCTGTTGAGGTGCTCATTTTCTGTTTTGAATAATTCTATGAATAAAGATGAATCCTCAAGCAAAATTGCTAGGGCTACAATCCCTATCTCCATTACCAATAGATTCCTTCGCTGCATTACTAGGTAGTCTAATCTGTCTGTCTTTATCACCAATTTTTATCCGTTTGAGTGAACTGGAAATAGGACCAAATGCTACGGCATTTAATCGTTTCTGGATTGCGGCTGTTGCCTTTGGACTACTGAATAGCTGGTTAAATGTGGGTCAGCAACAGCAGGACGCTGAACCTAAACTACAGAAAAACTATCTGGGAGCAGA
Source organism: Moorena sp. SIO1F2 (assembly GCF_010672755.1). Lineage (NCBI taxonomy): Bacteria > Bacillati > Cyanobacteriota > Cyanophyceae > Coleofasciculales > Coleofasciculaceae > Moorena > Moorena sp. SIO1F2. Next base: position 12,129 of record NZ_JAAHFV010000019.1, on the reverse strand, counting down.
AAAAAGGCTACTGATTGCCGATGGGCTACTTTTAGCGATGGGTACAATATGTTGGACTTGGTCTTTAACCCAGACCAGCGTTGCTAACTCTAGCATTATCCATAATTTGATTCCCATATTTACTATCTTAGGAGGCTGGCTAGCGTTTGGTCAACTCTTTGACCGTAGGTTTATCGTGGGTATGTTTGTTGCGATCGCAGGAGTTACGTTACTAGAAATCAATGAGCTGTTGTCATTTAGAATAGGCCCACAACTACTAGGGGATTTGGCAGCGTTAGTCTCAGCAATATTTTTTGGGGTACACCCATTAATAGCTGAGCAACTTCGGACTAAATTTAACTCTGTGACGATTATGACTTGGTCTTCAACAACTAGTTGTCTGTTGCTATTACCTGTTACGGTGTTGTTTTCTAAAGAGCAACTTTTTCCGAGTTCCTTAACTGGGTGGTTTTCAGTAATCGCCCTAGCCTTCGTTGGTCAAATGTTGGGTATAGGACTTTGGACTTATTGCCTCAAAAAGATATCTTCAGGGTTTGCTAGCCTAGTTGGCTTGATTGTTCCTGTTTTCAGTGCCCTGGAAGGTTGGGCGATTTTATCAGAACCTCTTACTTTTTTAGCTTTAGTCAGTTTTGTGGTAATCTTAGTGGGAATGTATTTGGCTATTTCTAGCAGATCGGCTATTAAATCTCCCCTTGAATCTACTAATAGTTAAATTTCACTACTGCATCTATCAAAATTTGATATTAGAAACATCGAAGTATTAACATTAAACACTTGTGGTGCCATATAATCAAATGAGCAGAGATTTAGTCAATAGGATTAACCATTCCTAGCAATCGCTCATTAACCCCTAAACAAACCTAATGGCTAAACAAGTTGGGATTGCACTCACGTTTATCATGTTCCTGCTGTTATTTACAGCAGTGGGCATTTACTCGGCAACCCGCAAACAAAATACCACCACCGATTATTTACTGGCTAGTCGCAATGTCAACCCTTGGCTGACAGCACTATCAGCAATGGCAACTGGTCAAAGTGGTTTATTATTCATCGGTCAAGTAGGTTTTGCCTATAAAATAGGCATTTCCTCCCTCTGGCTGACCATTGGTTGGGCAATTGGGGACTATCTTGCTTGGTATTTTATTTTCAAACGGTTGAGACAGCTCTCTGAGGAAACTGCTTCAGATACTGTCTCTTCCTTTCTAAGTCAAAATATGAAAGGCTCCCGTTTGATTGCCATTATCTCTGCTATAATTACTATAGTATTTCTAGGTTCCTACGCCGCAGCCCAACTGGTAGCAGGAAGCAAAGCACTCAATGCTGTGTTCGGATGGAACTATAATTTAGGCATCATTATAGGAGCAGTAATTGTCGTTATCTACTGCTTTTCTGGAGGAATTCGCGCCTCAATTTGGACCGATGCTCTACAAGCAACAATCATGATCGGTTCCTTGTTACTGTTGTTAGTGGTGGCGGTTGCCAGTTGTGGTGGAACCGGGCAACTGTGGCAATCTTTGGCAGGCATTGATCCAGCTTTAATCAACTGGAATTCTTCTCAGCAACCGTGGGGATTTGCGCCTTTCTTTATTGGTTGGATAGTAGCTGGTTTTGGTGTGGTGGGACAACCCCACATTATGGTGCGCGCTATGGCGATTGACTCAGCCGACAACATTGCTTTTGCCAGAAATCTTAAAGCTGCTTTGGGGTTAGTAACCTCGATCTCGGCTATGGGTATTGGCTTAACAGGGCGAGTGCTGATGCCAGATTTGTTGGCTTCCGGGGATCCAGAATTGGCACTTCCTTACCTATCGTTGAAATTGTTACCAGTGGTTTTAGTGGGATTGATGCTCGCTGGGCTGTTTTCTGCCACTATGTCCACAGCAGATTCTCAAATACTCTCTTGTTCAGCTGCCCTAACCCAAGATATTTTTCCGGCTGCAGCTAAATCTTACCAATTCGCAAAAGTAGGAACCCTAACTGTAACAGCAGTAGTTTTGGCGATCGCCCTACTTGGAAATAACAATGTCTTTGCTTTAGTAACTTTTTCTTGGTCGGCTCTGGCTTCAGGTTTGGGTCCTTTATTAATCTTGAGAGTTTGGCAGCGACCAGTCAATCTTACCACAGCGATCGCAATGATGGGAATTGGGATTGCTACAGCTTTGATTTGGAATTTAGGACTTGATTTGTCCAGTGCTATTTATGAAGTGCTTCCAGGTATGGCTGCAGGAATGGCAGTCTATGGAATTGCTCAGTTTTTGAAACATCCTAAATGATTCCGTTTTTAGTTGTTTAGTTTAGTTCTTTATAAGAGGAGATTAGTTATGTCAGTACTTCGCATTCTTCATTTAGTTGGGTCTGCAGACAATGACTTTTACTGCGATTTGTCACGGCTATACGCCCAAGACTGTATTGCCGCAACGGCGAATCCTTCTCTCTACGAATTTCATATTGCCTACATCACCCCCGATCGCCAGTGGCGGTTTCCCTCATCCCTCAGTAAGGAAGACATCGCCGCAGCCAAACCCATGTCCCTCTCTGAGGCTGTAAAGTTCATAACAGCAAAAACTATTGACCTAGTGCTGCCACAAATGTTTTGTATCCCTGGCATGACTGAATACCGTGCCCTATTGGACTTGCTTAATATTCCCTATGTGGGCAATACCCCAGATTTGATGGCACTAACTGCCCATAAAGCCAGAGCTAAGGCGATTGTGGCAGCGGCAGGAGTTAAAGTACCTTTTGGAGAACTACTTCGCCAGGGAGACATTCCCACCATTAAGCCGCCAGTAGTGATCAAACCTGCTAGTTCTGACAATTCTTGCGGGGTAGCTTTAGTCAAAAATGTCGCTGACTATGACGCTGCCCTGAAAACAGCCTTTGAACATTCAGATGAGGTCTTAGTCGAAGAGTACATCGAACTCGGTCGGGAAGTTAGATGTGGAATCGTTGTCAAAGACGGTGAGTTAGTGGGTTTACCCCTGGAAGAGTATCTGGTGAATTCCCATGACCACCCGATTCGGAACTATGAGGATAAACTAAAACGAACAGAAGATGGCAACTTGAGTTTGACTGCTAAGGATGGTGTTAAGGCTTGGATGCTAGACCCTAGTGACCCTGTAACCAAGCCAGTTCAGGAAGTAGCCAAGAGGTGTCATCAGGCGTTGGGCTGTCGCCACTACAGTCTTTTTGACTTCCGTATCGACCCACAAGGGCAACCTTGGTTTCTAGAAGCAGGGTTGTATTGTTCTTTTTCTCCTAAAAGTGTGATTGCTTCTATGGCGAAAGCATCGGGCATATCTGTAAATGAGTTGTTGATGACAGCGATTGATGAAACGTTAATTGATAAGGCTGCGTGTAGGGAATAGGGAACTTCGGATCAGGGAATAGTCTGAGGCGGGGGCGCGGCAGGTGTGGGGAAATGGGGATAATATGGGAAGTGTGGCAGGTGTGGGAGGTGTGGGAGGTGTGGTAAGATGGGGAGTCAGATTAGCAACTAGCTCCCCAAGACAGTGCTGCCTAGGTATTCCCTAGTCCCTAGTCCCTATTCCCTAGTCCCTAGGGCGTGTTTTCAAAGTTTTCCGCAAGATTATGATCCCCCCCAGCCCCCCTTAAAAAAGGGGGGAGCCATAGTCAAAGTCCCCCTTTTTTAAGGGGGACCAACGGGGGATCTCCGAGGCAAGAAGACACACCCTAGTCCCTAGTCCCTATTCCCATTAACCCAGGACGAGGTACCTCAGCCAATTGAGAACTGCTATTATGATTAAGTAACGTTTAAGTTTTCCGTAACAAGAGTGCCACTCCCCAGTTAGCGATCGCATGTAGTCTTGGTCATGGCATCATACCACCATCAGCATAGTTATCTAAATCTAAATTGTTATCTAAATTACTGGCCTCAGCCCATTCCTGATCAGGGTATTTACTTGTGACACACCGATTGAGGTATTATTGATTTGGCGTTGCTGAATCTTAGAATGAATATAAGTAGGGTGGGCATCCTGCCCGCTTGGTAATTGTAACGGGCAAGATGCCCGTGCCACCAAGATGCCCGTGCCACCAAGATGCCCGTGCCACCAAGATGCCCGTGCCACCAAGATGCCCGTGCCACCAAGATGCCCGTGCCACCAAGATGCCCGTGCCACCAAGATGCCCATTCCACAAAACTCTTAAAATCATTCCATTATTAAGCAACGCCAGTGATTTTCCCCTACAGGTGCCCGATCCTAGCTATAGACTTTCCCACTAGGAGCTACCTAGAACAGCCAGCTTAAGCAGGCTTTTTGGCCAATTAGAGCAGTTTCATCTGGAGCAGTTGGGATAAATCAGGTTTTGGCTGCTGATTGCCGCCATTTTGGCTGGAAAAATGGCCTATCTAAGCTAACGTTTATAAAGACTTCACATAAAATTTACAATCTGGTGGGACGATTCATAAGTAATTTACAGAAAATTGCTGATAGACATGGTTAACTTTAGAAGAAGCAAAAAGTGCAGCAGGTACTCAAAGCATGTAGTTTCTCCTAGTCACTGCTTAAACGCCAAGATGCTAACCAGAGTGAAAAAACCGTACCATGCGGAATTTCTCTAACAGCCCTTGAGGTAAATAGTAACACGAGTAGTTTTAACAGTTAACTATACAACATGTCAGGCTCTCCTCTGAATAAATTCCTTTTTAAACCCGTTCTTCTTGCAGCAGCGGTATTGTCAGTACTGTCCTTACCAGTAGCAATTTTTGGCTCACAACCAGTATCCATTCGCATTCAGGGAGAACAGTGGATGGATGGTGAAATTAAGGATCTTGCTCCCCCTTACCTAGGCTTGGTTGGAGCCTTAAGTTTGGGAGTCGGTGTAGCCAGTTTGGCAATTTCAGGGTGGCAACACTCCGCCCATAAATTTTCTCAAACTCAGGACAAAGTTTCCACTCTAGCTGAGGATATCCAGGCAAAAGAAAAAGAATTAGAAGACCTTAAGCTTTCTCTGTCGAGTTTGGAAGCTTCTGGACTCAGTGATTTTATAGATCCGGGAGAAACCCAGAGAACAGTTACAGAAAACCTTCCGGAAAAAGTTACCGACAAAGTTACCGACAAAGTTATAGAAAACCTTCCGGAAAAAGTTACCGACAAAGTTACCGACAAAGTTATAGAAAACCTTCCAGAAAAAGTTACCGACAAAGTTACCGACAAAGTTATAGAAAAGGTTACGGAAACTCAGGATAACAGCATTGAATTCCAGCCAGTCTTTGAAACTATAGTGACTAGCTCGAATTTTGTTGAAGAGCCCTCCATAACAACCCCTACAAGGTCTGTAGAGGATGTAACCCAGAAGTTTGCCTCAGCACAAACGTTTCTAGGTTTTGTGCGCACAAAACCTGTAGTCACCCAACCTATCCAGGTGAGTTCACCAAAACCCGAGCAGCTGGATCAACTCAACACTCAACTTCAAACAATTATGACTCAGATGGCTTCTTTACAATCTGCCCTTGATGGCACACAGAAAAGTCGAGAGATTGAGGTACCTGTAGCCAATCGAGCATCCAAACAACTTGTTAAGTCCTGGTCTGTAAAGGGTTAGGAAGGTTTAAGACAAGTTGTTAGACGATTAGGGTGCATTGTTATCGAACCATAAGCTAAAAAGCATCTACTGGAATTTACTCCAGATAGTTATGTATAGATAGTTTACTGTTGGCAATTCGTCAAAATTGCTGAATTTAGTTGACCATTTTTGCCTTCCAAATTCACAATTATAACCTCAATTTATCCATAGATTAATTTGGGATTAGCTAATTACTGGATTGTTACAATTGATATCACATTGATCCTGTTCACAAAAAGCGCCAACAAAACGCGATCATAGCGCTCATTAAATAAAACTGTTAGGGTATGTCGGTTAAGACCTTGCACAGTGTTGCTGAGTATTATAATTAGTATTATTATTAATATTATTCATGGTTCAGGCTTGATAGTAACCAACCATGAACCATGACCATGAACTATGAACCAAGATAAAGGTTTTGTCTTATCGGAAAAACTCTGACGGCGAGAGTGGAGTATCGCTTTGATTTTTTAAATTGGTTTGTGGGCTAATACTACCACTAACCGATCTTTGGGGTCTAAGTTCTGAGCGGTTTCCCCAGCCACCATTGCGTTCTGCTGCCCTAATGCTAGGTACTGATTTCCTGCCACTAGGTAGCGCTATCGGTAGGGTGTAACTTGCCTTTACGTAAGGTTGACCATCATTATTAAATCGGACGAGGTCACCTTCCATCTCTGGAATCTGCGGCTGTTGCTCTTCAGCCCTTCCTAGGTGACCATAGGGCTCATAGGTAGCTAAGAAAGAGACACTATTATTGGGGCTAACCGAGAATCGTCCTTGTGATTGATTGATTTGCCAAGCTTCCTGAAGGCGACCATCTGGTGCCACCTCCCATAGGTTAAGCCTAGCTTCCCATTGACCCTGCTCGTCTACCTCAACAACTTGGCGATCCAAAATAGAATAGGTGCCTAGGGGGTTAGAACCAAATAAAGGCTGTTGTGTCGGACGCAAATAGCGAATAGCAGCCACAGCAATTTGACTTTGGTTAGGTAGATTACTAGTACCGGATACAGTATACGCACCAGGACGACTGGCCGGTTTCACACTGAGTTCTAACTCAAGGTCAGGGGATTCTTTTGGGGAGCAGCTGACACACAATGCCATTAGCATTAGGATCATAGTCACCTGCTTATTAGAGTAAAGTGAGCGAACTGTTTGACTTAAAAATTGGTAGAATCGCATAAGCATAGGTATAAACAGATTAGATATTCCTTAGGGATAGCTTACAAAGAATGAGTAATTGTAAGATTAGGGGTTGAAAATATCGACTATCATAGCAAGTTGTTAAAAACGACCTAAGTTGATTGGTAGTTAGTGATGGATTTACTACGGAACCCTAATCAACGTCTAACATAATCAATACCTTGATTGTTTATAATTGAGCGTTTATAATTGATTATTTATAAAATTTTATCGACTAAGACTAGTTATGAAGCAGCAAAGTAGGTTTAGACATACATCTTTATTGAAATTTTGTACTACTCAGTTGGCAATCTCTGGCCTAGTAACCCTAGGGATTCCTAATGGTTCTGCCACTGCTGGGAATGGATTTAGTTTGTGTGCCAAAGATCTTAAAGCGGCCAATATAACTTCAGAAATCGCATCACAAGCTTGTTCAGAGGCACTACAACCTGAGGATTTATCTTTATGTGTACTGAAAATTAAGGTACTGACCTCATTAGTAGGCCAAAAAGCCTTAGGTGCTTGTACACGAGTCCGACGACCTTTGGAATTGGCTAGCTGTGTGGTTGATATTGACAATCAGATTGAAAACATAAATGCTAACTCAGTGCTGGATCACTGTCGTCGTAGCCTCCTGCCAGAGCAATTTTCTGAATGTGTTATTGGCTTGAATAGTGCCAATGTCGCTAGCCCTGACAAGGCTCTAAACACTTGTATTTCTGTTGATCAATATCCCTCCGAATTGTCTCCGACCTTTGCGCCACCTCCGGCAAGAACGTCGGTTCAGTAATTTGGTTGAGTATTGTAAGCATATGCGCTACGCGCACGCTGCGCGAACAGCACTCAGCAGTCAGCAGTCAGCTTTATGGCACAGGCCACAAGCCCTGTGACAACACTGCAGCATTATTCCAATGCTTACCGATTTTATTCAAAAGCTGTTCGGTGTAGCTTGCCCTATGCTCATAAGCACATCAAGTACCGTGGCACAGGCTTCTAGCCTGTGACTGATTAGCTGTTCGCGTAGCGTGCGCGTAGCGCATTAGCTGATAGCTGATAGCTGATAGCTGAATACTTACCTTCTATTTATTTAACCTTGTGTAAGTAATCAACAATTTCGTTAAATTTTTGAGCCACATTACCACTGGTGAATAAATCTTCAGCCTTGGCCAGACCTGCTCTAAAATCTGGGCAAACACCACAACGCCACAGATAAAACCCACCATTCCAGATAGCGGCTGGCATCAATGGGTTGGATTTACCCTTTAGGATTTCCTGGTAGTGTGCCAGCAGTGTAGTGGTTGACTCAAACGGTAACTCCTTGCCAGCCAAACCGTATTCACTCGGATGGAGTAGCAAACGCTCAAACCCTTGACTGGCTGATGCTTGACTAATGGCTATGATGGCAGTGCGATCGCGTGGGAGGTCACAGCTACCCTCTAAGCCTTTGACAAAGGTAAAATTCTTGACCAGACGCAGCTGAGATGTCTGTCTAAATAGGATTTCTGTAGGTGGATGAACATACCCGGCAACATGATGAGTCTCTCCTCTATAGGCAGACCACAGGAGTTCCATGGTTGCTATCGGTGGACGTTTACCGATTTGGTCGCGGTAGGAAACTAACTGATCAGCTTGGGGAAAATGCTGGGGTAAATAGATAAATCCTAAGCCAGTTGTCTCCAATACTTGTTGCACCTGGGGCATAGAAAGTTGGGAGAAATCCATTCCCAATCCCTGCCAAATCTCAATCAAGGGGACTCCATACTTAGTGGGCATACAATCTCCCCCATGCATGACCACAGGTACCCCAGCAGTAGCTAAGACTAAGGCGGTCAGGGGTGTGACTGGTGCAGTACGGTTTCGTCCATCATAGGGTGTTCCTAACACTGTAATCCCCAGGGATGGAGAAGAAGAAAGTGACCGAGAGGCATCTTGCCCATGGTTGATGTCCCAGGGGTGTAACCTTGGTCCAAGTTGGTCATAAGCATCCAACATTCCTGCCAGTTCTTCACTGGTCGGTCGTTTGATGCGGTGGGCAATCATAAATGCTCCAATTTGCGCTGGTGTAGCCTCTTGTGTCAACATGAGGCGGGTTGCAGTGGTGGCTTCCTCACGAGTTAAGGCTTTCCCAGTGTGTACACCACTGCCCACTTTCTTTAATAATTCCCTGAAGGCATTACTCATTGGCGATTAGTCCAAAGCTGGAAACAGTGATCAAGCTTGAGCAAGGGCTGGCAGCTGGAGGTTCCAAGCCTGAACTGTTGGCATGTCCAGCTGACGCACCAGTTGACAAAAATGCTGAATTGGTGGAATGTCTAAGCGATCGCGAGTCGTGACTAAGACCACTTGACGAGTCCACTTGGAATCCAAGGCCGAGAGGTTACCAACTAGTTTGTTGGAGCTAGCCACGGATTCTGGTAGTTTTTCTAGGGTACGCACAGCCAGAGTAGAGTCTTCCTGTACATTGATCAGGGCTGATTTGGGCAATAGGGCAATCAATTCTCCTTGGCGCACTACTCCTTGGAATGCTTCTAGGGTATTTAACTCCATAACTGCCCGCAAATTAGCCCCTAGGCGGGAAAACTGCTGTTGTACTAAACGTTGCATCCCGTAGCCACTTTTAAAGACTGCTTGTGGGTATTTAATCAGTTCTGACCAGGGCACTGGTTGATAGTTGACTAAGGGATGGTCTGATGCCATCAGGACTTCGATGGGCTCTTCGTAGAGTACCTCAACTACCATCTCTGAACTAGTGGTCAAAAAGCGATTGTTCATCACAATTGCTACATCCACTAGACCATCTCGCAGTACCTTCAAAGAGCGATCGCTTCCGAGGGCCGTCACTCGTAACTGCACTTGAGGATAGGCCTGACAAAATTGCCTTAAGATCGGTGGCAAGTAGTGAGCGCAGACTGATTGGATTGCCGCTACACACAATTCTGGCTGCTTCCCTGCGATCAAATCTGCTAATTCTTGGGTAGCAGTTTGCCACTCTTGACAGATTTTACGAGCACGGGGTAACAGCTGTTCCCCTGCAAGAGTCAACTTGGCGTGAGCAGTGCGATGAAACAGTGGCATACCCAGATAGCTTTCCAGAGACTGAATTTGTCTACTGATAGTCGATTGTGTTACGCCGCATTTTTGTGCCGCTTGTCCAAAATTACCTGTCTGGGTGACTGCCAGAAATGCCTGCAACTGCTCAATCCGCATGATTTGTTTAAGGTGTATGAGGTTTCATCATAATTAATTGAACATAGTAGATTTTTTGAGGAACTTCGGTAGAATTTGATACATTGACGCTTTCCGATTTAACTAGATCCATAACTCAACTAATGTAATCTAATAAACCTAAGTACACCAATTTCAAATGGGACAGTTACGGTGAAAGGAGAACAGGGCGCTTTGGATCCGTCAACAATCCAGGATGTTAAGAAAGTATAAATAAATAGATCAATATATAGCAGTTCTCAATTGGGTGAGTTACTTTCGTTCTGGGTTTTAGGGAGTCGGGAGTCGGGAGTTGGGAATCGGGAGATAGGTAAATGGGCATAGGTGGAGTGGTAAAAAATCCTGTGTACCTGATCAGTATGAGAATTGCGAACGCGCCCCGCGTGACCAAACGCGATGGACTTCGTCCCGCTTTGCTGCGAAGCGCGTGGCCTTTTGGCCAAGGTCAATCGCGAAGCGGTTCCAAAGGAACATCGCGTTTCCTAGTCTACTGACCTACACCAAAATTTTGGCGTTGCTTAATAATGGAATGATTTTAAGAGTGATTAGGTGCGCGCCTCCTAGGCCGGGGAACCCGGCCTAGGAGGCGCGCACCTGTGGAATAGGCATCAGGCGTGGAACTGGCATCTTGTGTAGAACTGGCATCTTGTGTAGAACTGGCATCTTGGTAGAACTGGCATCTTGGTAGAACTGGCATCTTGCCAGTTTCAATATATTTTGGGGCGGGCAGGATGCCCACTCTACGAATATTCATTCAAAGATGTCGCACCTGTGGAATAGGCATCAGGCGTGGAACTGGCATCTTGTGTAGAACTGGCATCTTGTGTAGAACTGGCATCTTGTGTAGAACTGGCATCAGGCGTGGAACTGGCATCTTGTGTAGAACTGGCATCTTGGTAGAACTGGCATCTTGGTAGAACTGGCATCTTGCCAGTTTCAATATATTTTGGGGCGGGCAGGATGCCCACTCTACGAATATTCATTCAAAGATTCAGCAACGCCAAAATTTTCTCAACCACTCCTTTACCACAATAACAATATAAAGTCAATACTTACGTAATATAAGTCTTACTTATTTACATTATTTAATAACCTGAGGTGAAATTACTCGAAAAACCCTTTACAAAAATAAATATATTGCTTAATATAAATACATGAAGGCGCACACAAGCCGGACGAACCTCGAAAAGTTCATATTCATACCCGTAATCATAAGAACATGACTACTGTATTACAGCAGAGCAACACCTCTGTGTGGTCTCAGTTCTGCAATTGGGTCACCTCCACCAACAACCGCCTCTATGTAGGTTGGTTTGGTGTATTAATGATCCCAACCCTGCTAGCTGCTACCACCTGCTTCATCATTGCATTCATCGCTGCTCCTCCTGTGGACATCGATGGTATCCGCGAGCCCGTTGCTGGCTCCCTGATGTATGGCAACAACATCATCTCTGGTGCTGTTGTTCCTTCTTCTAACGCCATTGGCTTACACTTCTACCCAATCTGGGAAGCTGCTTCCTTAGATGAGTGGCTCTACAACGGTGGTCCTTACCAGTTGGTAGTGTTCCACTTCCTGATTGGTGTATTCGCCTACATGGGTCGTGAGTGGGAACTGAGCTACCGCTTAGGTATGCGTCCTTGGATCTGCGTAGCTTACAGCGCACCGGTTGCAGCTGCTAGCGCCGTATTCTTGATCTACCCAATCGGACAAGGTTCTTTCTCCGATGGTATGCCTCTAGGTATCAGCGGAACCTTCAACTTCATGTTCGTGTTCCAAGCTGAGCACAACATCCTGATGCACCCCTTCCACATGCTAGGTGTAGCCGGTGTATTCGGTGGTTCCTTGTTCAGTGCAATGCACGGTTCTTTGGTAACCTCCTCCTTAGTACGTGAGACTACTGAAACTGAGTCTCAGAACTATGGTTACAAGTTCGGTCAAGAGGAAGAAACTTACAACATCGTTGCAGCTCACGGCTACTTCGGTCGTTTAATCTTCCAATACGCTTCCTTCAACAACAGCCGTTCCTTGCACTTCTTCTTGGGTGCATGGCCTGTAATCGGCATCTGGTTTACTGCACTGGGCATCAGCACCATGGCATTTAACCTGAATGGCTTCAACTTCAACCAGAGCATCAT